>CADCRC010000102.1 GCA_902803795.1 uncultured Erysipelotrichaceae bacterium
GAGAGGCTCGTTAATTTATATTTTAGAAATGATATCACTTCGTATTGAGCCGAGAAACTTTGAAGATTATTTATATATTACTATTTTTCAAATATCATTCTTCAAGAACCATTATCTTGTAACTAAATAGTAAATATTTTTTATAAAATTATAGAAAATTAAAAATAATAGTGTTATAATTGAAAAAAACAATACTAGGGAGGAATGTAAATTGGAAGAAAGTTTAGAAAAAAAACTATTAGATGAGAAAAGATCAGGATGGTTAGATACTGATGATGAAAAGTTCGGAAAGATTTTTGATTTTTGTAATGGTTATATGGAATTTTTAAACCGCTCAAAAACAGAAAGAGAATTTGCTGCAAATGCAAAACAAGTTGCAGAAGAAAATGGATTTGTTGATATTAACAAAGTAGAACAATTAAATCCAGGAGATAAAGTGTATTTTGTAAATAGAGAAAAAAGCGTATATTTGGCAGTTATTGGAAAGCAAAAATTAGAAGATGGACTTCATATTATTGGATCACATATTGATTCTCCAAGGCTTGATTTAAAGCCAAATCCAGTTTATGAAGATGGAGAACTTGCATATTTTAATACTCACTATTATGGAGGAATTAAGAAATATCAATGGACAACAATTCCATTAAGTTTACATGGAGTTATAATTAAAGCAAATGGCGAAAAAATAACCGTAAATATTGGTGAAGATGAAAATGACCCAATTTTTACAATAACAGATTTATTACCTCATTTAGCAAAGGAGCAAGTAAATAAAAAACTTGGAGAAGCAATTGAAGGAGAAAAACTAAATTTATTGATTGGAGGTATTCCAAGTTTAGAGAAAAATGCAAAAGAAAAAGTAAAACTTAATATTTTAAAAATATTAAATGAAAAATATGGAATTATTGAAAGAGATTTTATAAGTTCAGAATTGGAATTTGTACCAAGCTTTAAAGCACGTTCTTTAGGTTTTGATTATGGAATGGTAGTAGCATATGGACAAGATGATAAATTATGTAGTTATACTTCTTTAAAAGCAATAATGGATATTACCAATCCTGAAAAAACAGCAGTATGTATTCTTACAGACAAAGAAGAAATAGGAAGTCTGGGGAACACTGGTATGAAATCACATGTATTTGATTATTTTATATCAGAGCTTTTAGATAAAAAGGGAGAAAATAGACCAAATGCGTTAGATAAAGTATTTTGTTGTTCTAAAATGCTTTCAGCAGATGTTGATGGAGCATATGATCCATTATATAGAAATGTATCAGACAAATACAATTCTAGCTTTTTATCAAAAGGAGTCACATTAAATAAATATACTGGAGTAAGAGGAAAATCCGGTGCATCTGATGCAAATGCAGAATATGTAGCTTGGGTTAGAAATCTATTTGAAGAAAATGATATCAAGTATCAAGTAACTGAACTTGGAAAGGTTGATGAAGGTGGAGGAGGAACAATAGCATATATGCTTGCAAATAAAGGGGTAGATGTAATAGACTGCGGTGTTCCAATACTTTCAATGCATGCACCATATGAGGTTGCAAGTAAATTTGATATTTATGAAGCGTATAGAGCATATATGGCTTTTTGGAAGAAAGACTGAAAAAATTAAAAAAAATATTGACAACTTTTTTTAGTTGTGGTAAATAAATGTTAAGGAGGAGGTGAATAATATGAGTATGGATTTACACATGAATAAAATTTCTGTACAAGATGGTCTTCAAACAATGAGTGACATTTATCCTAAATTCAGAGAAAGACTTGAAAGTGCTAATACAGTTATAAAAAACATGGCAACATATTGGAGTGGACATAATTTTGAATTAATTTATACTGATTGGAATAATTCAGTTAAAGTTAATAATGAAATTCTTAATGATTTAGCTGTTGCTATAAATAAAAATTCAAATGCATTTTTAGTATATACTGAAGCTGATAAAGCTCCAGTTGATTTTGGAAATCAAGTGCCAGCTATATTAGATGAAGTTATTCCTGAAAACAATCCAGATATTTCAAATATGAATACAGAAAGACTTCAAACAGATTTATCTCAATTATCTGGAGATTTACAAACTGCTCTTTCACAAGGTGATGATTTAATCGAAACAGCATTAAACATAGAGTGGAATTCAAGTGATGCATTACCAAGATTAAAGCTTAATTTAAACAAGAATAAAGATTTAATGGATGAAAATCTTAAACATATAATTGAACATGTAACAGCAAATCTTGAAGATGTTATTAAAAGAAATGAAACAGCAGAGGAAAGTAGTGTTCAAGGATAGTATCAAAATACATTTTCTTCAAATAATTAATAAATTTGAAGAAAATGTATTTTATAGTATTAATAATTAATTAAAAAGTAGAATAATTTGATAGATATTTTAATATAAAAATGAATAAATAATAAATTAGATAATAATAAGATATATTGGAGGTAAAAACATGTATAACACAATAGATGTTCATACACAATATAGTGATAATATTTGTTCCCCACTAAAATCTGCAACTGAACATTTAGATAGTGCAAAATCATTTTTAAGTGATATTAATATTCCTGCAGATTTTGATAGAACAGATATTGATGATGCAATTAATAATATTTCAAATGCTATAATGAATATTGATGATACAATAGGTTTAATTGGTGGATGTGTAAGAAGAATGGAAAGTGCGGAATTAAATCTTTCATCTTCGAGATATCAAATACTGCAATCAGATTTATCAAAAGATGTTTCTGTTGATATTGGAGGATATAGCAAAGATGATAAAATCGATAAACAAAAAGTATTATTGGAGGTTATCGGAGTAGCAGGAATAGATAATTGGATAAAAATGGATAATAGAGCCAAAAGAATATTATTAAATGCAGAATATATTCATAAATATATGGAAATGAAAGAACATCCATATGAATATTGTGTTGAAGGGAATAATAGCCTTGAAGAACATAAGAATGATCCATCAAAACATGGACTTAATAATACTTTTGAAGAATCAAAACATAACAAACATAATACATGTTGTGCTACATATGTGTCATGGGTTTTAGAAGATGCAGGATTACTTAAAATAGAAGACTATCAAGAAGGAGCA
>CADCRC010000103.1 GCA_902803795.1 uncultured Erysipelotrichaceae bacterium
ATCTCTTAATTCCTCAAACTTAGTTGGATCAATTGGATAAATACCAGAATAAACACTTGCTTTCATCGGTTTATATCCAGGTAATTTTTCCATATTAGGATTTTTAAGAGTTGTTATAGTATCCCCAACTTCTATATCAGAAATACTTTTAATTGAAGCATAAATATAACCTACCTCTCCAGCATTAAGTTTATCAACTTTAACTTCTTTTGGTGTATCAATTGAAATACCAAGTACTTCATAACTAGCATTTGTTGCAAGCATCAAAATAGTATCTCCAACATTTAAACATCCATCAAATACTCTAACACTTGTAATAATACCTCTATATGGATCAAATTTAGAATCAAATATTAAAGCACGCAAACTATCATCTATATTTCCTTTAGGAGCAGGAATCTTTTCAATTATACTATCAAGTAATAAATCAACACCCTCCCCAGTTTTAGCAGATGTTTTTAATATATCATCCTCTTCAAAACCAAGTAATTTCAATTCTTCAATACATGAATTAACATTACTACTTGGTAAATCAATTTTATTAATAACAGGAATAATTTCAAGATTATTATCAATAGCTAAATATAAATTAGCAATAGTTTGTGCTTGAACACCCTGAGTTGCATCAACAAGTAATATTGCACCCTCACAAGCAGCCATACTTCTAGATACTTCATATGAAAAATCAACATGTCCTGGAGTATCTATTAAATTAAGATAATATAATTTGCCATCTTTTTCATACTTTAATTGTACAGCATTTAATTTAATAGTAATTCCTCTTTCACGTTCCAAATCCATATCATCAAGCAATTGACTTTTCATATCTCTTTTATCAATAGCATTAGTTTTTTCTAATATTCTATCTGCAAGAGTAGACTTACCATGATCAATATGAGCTATAATACAAAAATTTCTAATGTTATTCATAGTATCACCACACAAATTATTATACTATATTTTTACTATTTTTAAACAACATAATAAATAATATAATTAATATTAATAAATAATTCTATCTTCTTTATTTTTATATTCTTCAAAAGTTTTAATAGTTTCATTCCTATCAATCTCAATCAAATCAAAATAATTATTATTATCTATATTATTAATTAAATCATATATAAAATCATCTCTAAATCCAATATCTTTAGCATCTTCTTTACTATTACCATAATAAACTGTTTTTATATTACTCCAAACAATAGCAGATAAACACATAGGACATGGATAACAAGAAGTATAAATAACACATCCAGATAAATCATAATTATTTATATTATTACAAGCATCCCTTATTGCCATAATTTCAGCATGTGCAGTAGGATCATTATTCTTTAATACACAATTACATCCTCTTCCAATAATTTTCCCATTCTTAACTACAACAGCCCCAAACGGACCACCATAATTACTTTTCAAATTACCTTTAGCAAGCAAATTAGCTTGCATCATAAAATCATTCATATATATACCTCACAAAAAAATTATTATAAATATAACATCTATAATAATTTTATCATTTTTTAAACATAAAAGATATAATCTTATTTCTTATTTACAGGAATTATTTTTTCCTTTCCACCCATATATGGTTGAAGTACTTTAGGAACATCTACACTACCATCTTCATTATAATTATTTTCAAGTAATGCAATTAATCCTCTAGGTGTTGCAACAACAGTATTATTTAAAGTATGAGGATAATAATTACCATTTTCTCCTTTTACACGAATTCCAAGTCTTCTAGCTTGAGCATCTCCTAAAGTAGAACAACTACAAACTTCAAAATACTTTTGTTGACGAGGAGACCACGCTTCAATATCACAAGATTTTACTTTCAAATCAGCTAAATCTCCAGAACAGCATTCAAGTTGTCTAACTGGAATATTCCAACTTCTAAACAAATCAACAGATAATTTCCACATTTTATTATACCATTCCATAGAAACATCAGGTTCACATATAACAATCATTTCTTGTTTTTCAAATTGATGTACTCTATATAGTCCTCTTTCTTCAAGTCCATGAGAACCACCTTCTTTTCTAAAACATGGTGAATATGAAGTCATTGTAATAGGAAGCTCATCTTTTTTTAACATTTGACCCTTAAACTTACCGATCATTGAATGTTCAGATGTACCTATTAGATATAAATCTTCTCCTTCTATTTTATACATCATAGCTTGCATCTCAGGAAATGACATAACACCTTCAACAACATCACCATGAATCATAAATGGTGATATAGCGTATGTAAATCCGTTATTTATCATATAATCTCTAGCATATGCTAGCATTGCTTCATGTAATCTTGCAATATCTCCTATTAAG
>CADCRC010000104.1 GCA_902803795.1 uncultured Erysipelotrichaceae bacterium
TAATCTCAAAAATTATTGAATTACACATAATTAAGAAAAGAAAATAAAAATAATAATTTTTTTATGATATAATGTTGATGGAGGCAAAAGTAGTTCCTATTATGATTCTAAAATTACTACTCGCCTCCTTTTATTATATAGGAGTGATTATAATGAATAAAATAGATGAATCCATAATGTATTTATATAAATCATATTTGACAAATGAAAAAAAAGGAAAAATTACCCCAAATATGAAATCATTGAAAAAAGGAATAATAATTAACAATGACTGTAGTAAATCTATAATATCTTTAGCTATTAATACTTGGGGAATAGATAACTACTTATTAAATCAAACCTTTCATAAGTCTTTAGATACAGTAGTAAAAACATCTATAGAAAAATTATATATTCAACAACTAACACATTATATAACTACTTATGGCTTTGAAGAACTTGATATATATTCTAAAGATACTGTATATATCCCAAAAGAAAAACTAGAAATTCCAGGCTTAAAAGAAAATATTAAACTAACTAATATAACTCCTATAACTAAAGAAGAATTAAAATGTAAATTATGGAAACTATTAACAAGCAACATAGCTTTATCAAAAAAAACAATAGACTGTATTATAAACCTAACAAAATATTTAGATATAACAAAAGATAATATAAATGAAGTCTATAATAAAGAAGTAAAAACTGCTTTATATGATAAACTAAATATAATACCAGAAAACAACATTGAATTTTTAAGATATTTAATATATAAACAAACAAAAAGAACTCTTCTAATAAAAGATAAGGAAACAATAAATAGCCTAAAAAATTCTAACAAGAAAGAAGCCTTAAACTTATTAAATAAATATAAGGACCAATATAGTTTAATACCATTATCAGAAATATTTAATAGATTCAAAACATTATTTATGACACTAAAAACAAGTAATAAAAAAGAAGCATATGACAAAAATAATATAAAAATACTAGAACCATATAATCAAACTAAAGAAGAACTAGAATTAAATAACATAATAAATAAAATATCTAAATTAAGTAAAAAACATCATAAACCATTAAAACCTAATCCTCTAGATAACATTCTTACTATAGATAAAAATTCTTTGAAAAAATTACTAGAAAAAGAAAGTATCTGGAGAATAATAAAACTTAAAAACTATTTATCATTGATAAATAATAATACAACTGAAAGAGTATACAAAATAAGAAATGGCAGAGTATGGATAACAAGCAACTATAAAGATATATCAGTTGATCAACATCTAATAGATGCATTAGATAATATAATTATTAATAAACTAAAAGAAAAAGTACTAAATAAAAAAATATATCTAGATAATTTTTTAGAAATATCTCTACCAACTTCTGAAAAACAATTTGTAGGTAATATTCCATTCTCATCTAAACTAAAATTGGATAAAGATAACATACTAGTAGGAATTCAATGGTTTAATTTAAAAAATAATAGAGTCGATTTAGACTTAAAAATCATTTCTAATGAATATACTATAGGTTGGGATGCTAATTATAAAAGTGATGATAAATTAATCTTTACCGGAGATGTAACTGATGCTCCACTACCAAACGGAGCAGCAGAATATATTTATATTGATAAAAGTATAAATAACACCATGTTTAGTTTAAAAATAAATAATTACACCATAAATTTATCAGATATAGAGTATAACCTAATAATAGCAAAAGCAAAAAAAGAAAATATAACTAATAATTATATAGTAAATCCAAATGATATTATTATAAAAATACCTAAGAATGTCATAGAAAAAGATAAAAGCGAACATTCTCTAGGTAATATCATAATTAATGATAATAAGATAGAATTAATATTTACAGATTTATCAACTTCCAATAATAGAACATCTAAAAATAGTAACAAAGAAGAAATATTAAGAAATTACTTAATACAAGAAAGTAATAATAAATGTCTATTGAGAGACTATTTAATTAAAGCAGGTGCTATAATAACTGAAGATAAAAACAACCTAGATATTGATTTTAGTATCAATAATTTAAATAAAAATTCTCTAATAGAATTATTAATATAACAATTCTCATTTTTATAATAAAAAATGACACTCATTCATAGAATAAGTGTCTAAACACATTGTTGGGTAAACATTTAACTCGCAAAAATCGAATGTTCCCATTTTTACTTTATGCTAGATTTCTTGATACATACATAAATAACATAAAAAGTAATTTTTTTTCAAGTACTTTAGTTTTTCATGGAGCGGTAGTAGAATGTTCTTTCAACTACTACAAGATTAGATTTATTAATCAATCTCCTAATATAACAATATTACTATTTATTCTCTATTTCATTCTTATTTATATATTCATAATTTAAATAATTATCTTTTGATATAACTGATTCATTTAATTCTGATTCAAGTTGATTTCTAGCTACTTTGGAAACATTGCCTCCCTTTCTTGCTATTTTTCTATTCTCTTCTAATCCTTTTGGATTCTTTTTCTTTGCAAGTTCTCTTGTAGCTATTTCTCCTAAGTCGGCTAATGCAACTTCGATATCAGTCATATTATCTCTTAGTGATTCTTTTCTTAATCCCTTATAATTCTTGTATTCTTTAGCAGTA
>CADCRC010000105.1 GCA_902803795.1 uncultured Erysipelotrichaceae bacterium
ATCAGTATGAATATAATTATGTGGATGAGTGTTCATAAAAGTATAGAAATCTATACTTTTTTTATTTTGAATAATTTGATATAATAACTGTGGTGAGTCTATGAAGAAGTATAGAAATGAAATAATAATAGTTTTAATAAGTTTATTTATTGTTAGTTTATTTTGTTTTACTAATATATTTGGTTCTACTATGGATTTTTTGACTCAACATATAGTTTTTCCAAATTATTTGAGAGAACAGTTTTATTCTAGTGGTAAAATAATGCCTAATTTTATGGCTCATATTGGGGCTGGACAAAATATATTTAATATTGCTTATTACGGTTTATTAAATCCTATTATTCTATTATCATACATTTTCCCGTTTGTTAGGATGATAGATTATATTATTATAGTTAATGTTATTTTATTAATTTCTTCTAATTTATTGGTTTATAAGTTTTTTAAGTATAGTTTTAGTGAAAAACTTAGCTTATTTTTAACTTTATTATTTTGTTTTTCAGGCCCTTTTATTTTTCAATTTCATAGACATTTTATGTTCGTTAATTATATGCCTTTTCTGATTTTGGGTTTAATTAATATTAGAAATAGTAAGTGGAATAGATTTATTCTTGATTTATTTTTAATTATAATGATTAGTTTTTATTATAGTGTTCCGTCTATAATTTGTTTTCTAATTTATTATGTTTATATTAATTTTGATAATTTTAGTTTTAAGAAAATTTTTAGGTTTATAAGTTATATTTTTGTTTCAATACTCATGAGTTCTGTATTATTGCTTCCTACAATTTCGGCTGTTATGTGTTCTAGAGCGGGTAGTGGTTTATTTAATTTGAAATTATTTTTGCCTAATTTTAGTTTATCTAATATTTTATATGGTGCTTATAGTACAGGTTTATCTAGTATTTTGATTTTTGGTTTATTATATTTATTTTATAGTAAGAAAAAGAATAATATATTTTTAGGAATTGTTTTTTCAATATTGTTTTTTGTACCAATTTTTATGTTTATTTTAAATGGTGGTTTATATGTAAGAGGAAAGTGTTTTATTCCTTTTATACCGCTTTTTGTATATGTTATTGGGGTATTTATTAATAATATTGATAGTATTGATATTAAGAATTATTTGTTATTTATAATTTGTTTTAATTTAATTGTTTTAGTTAGTTATCATAATTATTTATATTATTTGGATTTATTATTTATGGTTTTACTTATTATTTTCTATAAGAAATTTAAATCTAAATATATATTTAGTTTAGTATTGGTTCTTGATTTTATTTTGTGTATTAATTTAAATATGGGTGAGAATTATATTCCTCGTAATTATGATTTTAGCTATGATTTTGAATCTGATGATTTTTATAGAGTCAGTAATTTAAATAATGATTTTGTTAATTTTAATGGTAATAATTATATAAGTAGTTTTTATTCTTCAACAGGAAACAAGTATTATAATAATTTATATCATAATATTTTTAAGGTTAATAATAGTTCAATTAATAGTTTGTCATTGAATTCTACATCTAATGTATTATTTAATGAATTTATGGGTAATAAGTATGTTATGAGTGATCATGATATTGGTTATCCTTATGAAAATATTAACGGAGTTTATGTTTTAAATCAGGTGTATCCAATTGGATATGTTAATCATAATACTATTAATCGTGATTATTTTAATTCTTTAGAGTATCCTTATAATTTGGATTTATTATTAAATTATATTATTACTGATGATAGTCTTAATAAGCCAGTTAGTAATATAGAAGAAATTGATTTAGATTATAGTTATGAATTATCTAATAGTCATATAGACGATGGAAAATTATATGTTAATAATAATGATGTTATTAAAGTTCATATTAATGATGATTTGACTGGTAAAATACTTTTTATTAGCGTCAATGGTCAATTTGAACAAAAGAAAGATATTTCTATGTCTATTAATGGACAAGAAAATATTCTTACTCATAAAGGATGGAGATATCCTAATAATAATTATGATTTTAATTATTGTATTAATGGGTCTAATGAATTAGAAATCAAAGTCTCTCCTGGTATTTATAATATTAGTGATATTCATACTTATGTTTTAGATAATAAGTATTTAAGTTCGAATGATTTTGATAAATTTAAAATTGAGTCAATGGATAATAATGGGGTGAGTGGTAATATTTC
>CADCRC010000106.1 GCA_902803795.1 uncultured Erysipelotrichaceae bacterium
AAAACAACTATAAAAATACCTATAAACATAAAATAATATTTTTTTATATCATCTTTAGTAAATAATATAATAATATAACCAAATATATTAAGAAGATAAATAAATAATCTTAATTTATTTATCTTCTTTTTAGTTTTTTCTTCTACTACTACTTCTTCAGTTTCTTTTTTATCTTTCATTTTACTTAGTATTTAATTCTTCTTCTATTCTCATTAACTGATTATATTTACAAATTCTATCAGTTCTAGACATAGATCCAGTTTTAATTTGTCCTAAATCAAGACCTACAGCAAGATCTGCAATTGTAGTATCTTCAGTTTCACCACTTCTATGAGAAATTATAGTTTTATAACCATTTTCTTTAGCTAAATTAATTGTATCAATTGTTTCAGTTATAGTACCAATTTGATTTACTTTAATAAGTATTGCATTACCTGCATGTAAATCAATACCTTTTTGTAGATATTTTTTGTTAGTAACAAATAAATCATCGCCAACAAGTTGTATACTATCTCCTAATTCTTTAGTTACTTTAACAAATCCATCCCAATCATTTTCATCAACAGGATCTTCTATTGATATTATAGGATATTTTTTAACTAATTCTTTATAATATTCTATTAATTCATCTGTTGTTAAAGATTTATTTTCTCCAGCAAGTTCATATTTACCATCTTTATAAAACTCACTAGCTGCAACATCAATACCCATAAATACATCTTTACCAGGAACATATCCTGCTTTTTTAATTGCTTCTGTAATTAATTCAAAACCTTCTTGATTATTTTTCAAATCAGGAGCAAATCCTCCTTCATCTCCTACTGATGTAGCATAACCTCTTTCTTTTAATACAGATTTTAAATTATGAAATACCTCTGCACCAATTCTAACTCTCTCATGAATACTATCAGCTTCAGGAATAATCATATATTCTTGAAAATCTAACGAATTATCAGCATGTGCACCACCATTAATAATATTCATCATTGGTCTTGGTAATGTTTCACCATCACCAACATATTGATATAATGGTAAACCTTTAGAATTTGCCGCAGCACGCATAACAGCCATTGAAACACCAAGTGTAGCATTTGCTCCCAAATTAGACTTAGTATCAGTACCATCTAACTTTAATAAAGCATTATCAATTGCTCTTTGATCATATGCATCCATTCCAACAATCTCTTTTTTAATAACCGTATTTACATTTTCAACAGCTTTTAAAACACCTTTTCCTAAAAATCTAGACTTATCTCCATCTCTTAATTCTAATGCTTCTCTCTCACCAGTTGATGCACCAGATGGAACAGCAGCTCTACCTATAACACCATTTTCTAATAATACATCAACCTCAACAGTTGGATTTCCTCTAGAATCTAAAATTTCTCTTCCTAAAATATCTTCAATTTTCATTTTGTCACTCTCCTTCATATATATTATTCTATCATAAAAAAATTATTTTTTTATCTTTTTATCACACTTTAATAAATATTGAAAAATATCAGAAGATAACAATAATGAATTATGTCTTATATATCCATCATCAACATCAACATAATTGTTAGTAATAATTTTAATATCTTTTAAATTATCTCTATCTAATTTAATTTCATCTTTTTGTTCAAGTGTAGCATACTTATCAATTAGTTTTTCTGATATTTTACCAGAATTAGATACAACAATATCAATTTTCCTTTTTCCTAAATATTTATTCAATATATTTATATGATCACTAACACTCATATTATCAGTTTCACCAGGTTGACTCATCATATTACAAATATACATAATTGGTACATTTACACTATCTATTTCTTTAACTATTTCACTAATTAATAAATTAGGTATAATACTAGTATATAAACTACCCATACTAAGTATAATCAAATCAGATTCTCTAATTGCAGACAATACTTTTTTATTTACTTTAGGATTTTTTTTATAATAAACTTTATTAATTTTCTTATGACACTCAGTAATATTATGTTCCCCTTCTACAACCTCTCCATCACTCATTTTTGCCATTAATACTACATTATCTTCTGTAAGTGGTAATATTTTACCTTTTAAATTTAATATATTACTTAAAGCAACTATACCAGTTGACATATTACCAGTAATATTAGAAGATGCTGTAAGTAATAAATTACCAACTGTATGTCCATTTAAATCACTAGTAGTTATAAATCTATAATTTAATAATTTCTCAACATGAGGATCAGTTTCAGATAAAGCAACAAGTACTTTTCTAATATCCCCCATCGCAGGAACATGAAATTCTTCTCTTAATCTTCCAGTAGAAGATCCATCATCACAAACAGACACAACAGCAGTTATATCAATCGGAAATTCTTTTAAACCTTTAAGCAAAGTACTTAAACCAGTGCCTCCCCCAAAGACAATGACTTTTTTTCTCATTATAATATTCCACCTTTATTTTCATATAAATGATATTCTTTATAACCAACTATTTTAGAAACTATATTATAAGGAAATTTAGAAATAACCTCATTATATACACTAACTTTATTATTAAAAACATCAGACAAACTATCAATATTTATTCTATCAATTTGAATATTATCCATTAATATTAAAAAATTAGAAGTAGATTTAATATCAGGATTATTTTGTCCTAATATTAATAATTTACTTAAATTCTCATTTAATATATTATTTCTATTTATTTTTTCATCAATATTCATTTTAGTATAATCTAATAAACTATATTCTTCTATTTTTCTTAAATAATTAGGATATTTATTAAATACAATCAAAAAATTATCTAATAATTCCCATCTTTTTTTTAAATATTTATCTAATTCTAAGTAGCAACTATCAACATCTTCTTTTATTTTATAAATTTTTCTAAAAGAAATAAAAAACATAATTAAAATAAATCCAACTACAAATATAATTATAGATAACCAAACAGGCATAATATCACTCCTTAAATAAAATCTTACTAATATTATTATATTATATTTTTTATTAATTTGTATATAAAAAAAATCAAAAAAAAGTACTATAATTCAAGTACTTAATTAATAAATGGTAACCTGTACGGGTTTCGAACCCGTGAATACTGCCTTGAGAGGGCAGCGTGTTAAACCACTTCACCAACAGGTCATTTAAATTACATTACTATTTTAACATAATTTAAATTAAAAGTGAATAATTTTTACCAATAATATATTTTTTATTAAACACAATATAAAATAAAAAAGATAAGTTACTTACTTATCAATTCTTTATAATTATTAATTATATGACTCATATCTGCACAACCTAAGAATAAAATAATATCTTCTTTATAATCATTTAATTTTAATACATCATCTTCAAATATTTCTTCAGCATTATCTATTTTATCAATTATCATATTAGAATTAATACCAGGATAATCTTCTTGTTTTTCTCTATTTGCTTTAACAGGAGTAATAAATACTTTATCAGCTAAAGACAAACTATCAACAAAACCATCCTTAAAATCCTTAAATCTAGAATATGTATTAGGCATAAATACAGCAATTATTCTTTTATCTGGATATTTCTGTTTAGCCGCTTTAATAGTCGCAGCTATCTCAGTTGGATGATGAGCATAATCATCAATATATATATAACCATTTATATTATTAATAGCAAATCTTCTTTTAGCATTCTCAAAACTTTTAAGAGCCTTTTTAATTAACTTAATATCTATTCCTAATCTATATGTCAAATATATAGCTGCTGTAGCATTCAATATATTATGTTCACCAAATAAATTTATAGAAAAATCATCTAACTTTTTACCATCAACATATAAAGTAAATGAAGAACCCATATTATCACATAATACATTATCTATTACAATATCATTATTTTTATTAAATCCATAATATTTAATAGGTGTCTTACTTTTAATTCTTCTAACATTCTTATTATCACCACATGCTACAATAAAATCTTTAGTATTATTAGAAAATATAGTAAAAGTATCAACTAAATCATCAATATCTTTATATATTTCCATATGCTCTTCTTCAATATTAGTAATAATAGAATATCTAGGATGATAATAAGTAAAATGTCTATTAAATTCATCAGATTCAACAACAAAATATTTATTATCAGTAGTTGCATATCCATCACCAGCACCAATAAAATAATTACAAGGCATTTTTTGTTCTATTATATGTCTAACAAGTGATGATGTAGTTGTTTTACCATGCGTACCAGAAACTCCAATAGAATCAAACAAATTAATTACATCACCCATTATTTCACAATACTTTTTAAATTTTAGACCTAATTCCTTAGCTCTCTTCATTTCAGGATGGTCTTCTTTAAATGCAACAGAATATGTAACAATACTATCTTTATCTATATCATGATCATGATCATAATATATTTTAATATTTCTATCTTCTAATCCTTTTTGAGTAAATTTATAATCTTTCGCATCATCATAACCACATACTTCATTTCCTAAATCATATAATATTTGTGCCAATGTTGACATACCAGTTCCTTTAATACCAATACAATAATATTTCATACTATCACTCCAAACTATCTAAATACAATTTCTATTTAACTACAATATCTATTATACCATCTTTCCTTTTTTCTTGTCTATCTCTTAATGAATAAATACATCCACAATAATCTTGTCTATATAAATTTAATTCTTTAGATATTTCAATACTTCTTTTATAACCATTTTTCTTTTTAAAATCACTATATAAATATGTAGTATTATATTTATTATTTAAATTCTCACCTATTTCATTTAACCAATCAACTTTTTTATATGGAGATAAAGTCAATGTAGTTGCAAAAAAAGGATAATTATTTTTTTCAGCATATCTTGCAGTCTCTTCTAATCTTAGATTATAACATATATAACAGCGTTCTCCTCTTTCTAAGTCTTTTTCATGACCTCTTGTTACATCAAAAAACAACCTATTATTAAATCCACCATCTAAAACATTTACTTCATATTTATGAGGCATTAATTCAACTACTCTTTTTAACTCATCTAATCTTTTATAATATTCTATCTCATCTGTAATATTTGGATTATAAAACAATATATCAATCAAAAACTTACTAGATAATCTTTCAATTACTGCAGACGAACATGGTCCACAGCAAGCATGAAGTAACAACTTAGACCCATCATCAATTTCATTTATTTGATCTATCATTAATTTATCATAATTTTTCATTTTTAATTACCTTTCTAAATCTAGGATATATTTTAAGCATTCTCATAGATATTCTAAAAGTACTAGCCAAAGGCCAACAATATAAGTCCATCGCAACATCATCAACACTCGCAAAATAATCAGACCCTATTGTCATTCTTTGAAATAAAGACAAAACATAAAGAACTTTAATATCTTTAATCGTTAAAGTATCATACTTATCCGTTATATATTTACAATAAAATAATTTACATGCTACATTACTAGTAAGACATCCCCCACTAGATTGATAATCACATGCTCTACAACATCCATTCTTATAATTATATTTTTTAGATCTATGCAATGCACACTTATAACATTTAAAATCACAATAATTCTTATCCTTATAATAATTATCTAAATAAATACAAGCTTCATTAATAACACATTTTATTCTAGAATTCCTATATTTAATATTTAAAGCCTTTAATATAGGAGTAACATTATATTTATCTTCATCTATATAAAAATAAACGAATCTATATATAAAAGATCTATATAACCACAATCTATTATAAAATCTATTTAAATCCTTTTCATCATTTATTATTAACTTCTTTTTCATATATAAATCCCTTTATCATAATAATTAATACATAATATAATTTCTTCTATTTATACATTCTACATTGGATTAACATGTATAACAGCCAGATATATTTCATCTATTTCTTTAATTATTTCTTTTTCTAATCTATTAGCAACCTCATGACTTTCAAATGTTGACATATTACCATCTACAAATATTGATAATGATACTTGATATCTATAACCAACAGGTGTAGCATTAAAATGATTTGTCTTTTTAATTTCTACATGATTTTTTACTATGTTAAACACTTTATCTTTAATTTCAACAGGACAAGTTTTATCCATTAATACATCATATGCTTCTTTAAAAATCTTAAATCCTTGCAACAATATAATTATAGATATAACAATACCCATTATATTATCAACATATCTAATATTAAATAACGATAATATACAAGAAATTAAAGTAACCATAGTTAAAAAACAATCATTTCTATGATCTAAAGAACTAGATCTTAATAATATATTATTATATTTCAAAGCACCTATACTTGTAATTTTATACAAAATAAATTTAACAACAATAGTAATAATACATACATATATAAGACCAATATTAAACTTCATCATATTATTATTAATAATACTAATAATAGAACATTTAATTTGATTTAAACCAAGCATAATCATAACAATACTAATAAGCATAGAATATATATATTCAGCCTTACCATGACCTAAATTATGATCTTCATCACTTGGAACTTGCGATATTCTATTACCAATATAAGTTAATATAGAATTAAATATATCAGTACCACTATTAATAGAATCTGCAAGCATAGCCTGAGATTTAGTTATTAGACCAACAGCAATCTTAATTATAAAAAGAAATATATTACATACTAACCCAATTATAGTAGTCATTTTTATCTCATTTGACATAATATCACAATCCCTAAATAAATATAACATATATAATATATAAATCATTATAACACAAATAAAAAAATAATATATTACTTTTATATTTATAAAACTAATTATTTAACTTTTTTAAAATAAACATAAATATTCTATATATAATAATTAAAAAAAATATATAATTTAAACTTCACAGTAATAAACTATAATATTTTAAAACTATCTAAATTATTAAAGCATTAGATAGATTTTTTTATCAAAGAAAACAATTTAAATACAATAAATATAATAAGATTAATTATTACTATAGTTGCTCCAGTTGGAGTTGAATAAAAACATGAAATAAATAAACCAATAATAAATGCAAAAATAGATATAATAGAACTTATTATAACAACACCCTTAAAACTCTTAAATAATTGTATTGCACTAATACTAGGAAATATAATTAAACAGCTAATAAGAAGTGAACCAGTAAGTCTCATACCAAGTACAACAACAATAGAACATAAACTAGAAAACAAAATATTATAAAAGTCTACATTAATACCAATTGATTTAGCAAACTTCTCATCAAATGTTAAAGCAAATATTTTATTATAAGATATTACATATAAACCAATAACAATAATAGATAATATTATAGAAATAATAACATCTTCAAAACTAACAGATAATATACTTCCAAACAAATAATTATTAATATCAATATTTACACCTTTAACAACCGATATCAAAAATATACCTATCGCAAGAGAACTAGCTGAAACAAGTGCAATTAAAGAATCTTTATGCATACTAGAATTCTCATTTATTCTAAGAATTAAAAATGATACAAAAACAACAATAGGCAAAGAAAATTCCAAAGGAGCAAAACCAAGAATAGTCGCTATAGAAATACATCCAAATGCAACATGAGAAAGTCCATCACCTATCATAGAAGATCCCTTTAAAACAAGAGTTGTTCCAATTAACGCAGCACACAAAGAAATTAAAATTCCAACAATAAACGCACGAACAATAAAATCGTATGAAAACATATTAATAATCTCATTTACCATGATGCAACACCTCTACATATTCTAAAACACTTCCAAAAAAATAATCATCAGATCTTAAAGCTAAAATCTTATTACCAATTAAATTAGAATGATCTAAATCATGAGTAATCATAATAATAGTAACACCCTTTTCATTTAATTCTTCTAATATTTTATACAATTCTTTTTTAAAGTCATAATCTAAATTATTAGAAGGCTCATCTAAAATAAGTAACTTAGTTGTTGCCATCATTGCTCTAGCAAGCAAAACCTTCTGTCTTTGACCACCAGATAAACTAGAAAAAGACTTATTTTTTAATCCATATATTTTTAATCTCTTTAATACTTCATCTAACTTCTCAAAATCTTCATTATTATAAAAACAATTAATATTTTTTTGATTTAATCTTCCTGATAAAACAATTTCAGATACTAAAGCAGGAAAATTTTTATCTACACTAGTATCTTGAGAAATATATCCAATAAAAGTCTGCTTTAAATTATTATATTTAATAGATCCCTTCATAGGTTTAATCAATCCAAGTAGTCCCTTAATTAAAGTAGATTTACCAGATCCATTTTCTCCAACTACACATAAAAAATCATTTTCTAAAACAGAAAAAGAAATATTTTTTAAAACAACCTTTTTATCATAACCCAAACTTAAATTATTAACTTTAATTAATTCGTTCATTAATATACCCCTCTTTATTATAAATTACACTTATTACAAATCCCATATATTATAATTCTATTTTTATTAAGAATAAAATTATGTCTATCACTTATATGACTATAAAACTCATTAATACAATCACAATCTATATGAATCAACTTACCACATCTCTCACATTTTAAATAAAAATGATTATTATTATCACAAGAAGAAAGATATTGATAATAACTAGTATTATCTCTAACAATTTTCTCTAATTTATTAGCTTCAACCAATTTATTTATATATCTATATATAGTAGTCTCACCTACTTCTTTATTTAAATCTAAATAGATATCATAAACACTAAATTCTTTAGTCTTATTTTTTATAATATCTAATATTTTATCTTTCTGTTTAGTATTATAAGTCATAATAAAACCTCCAATATGAAAATCATTTTCAATTTATTATATACTTAATATTATACAAAGTCAAACAAAAAATATAATTAAAACTAATAATCATCTTATATGACAATTATTAGTTTTAATATTTAATATTTTAACTACACTTTTTTCAATATTTATCGCATCATTTTCATATTTATCTACATCATCTATATATTTTTTATTTATATGTTTATATAAACTATAAGCATGATAAAATTCATGTATATTTATAAGTAATGTATTATTATCTTTAATTTTAGGTACTAATATTTTAATATCTTTTATTATATTTTTATCTAATTTAATAAAACATCCCCATAATCCTAATTCATTATCAATATCATATACTTTTATTTTATCTTTAATATAATCAAAGAACTCATAATCATATATATCTAATATTTTAAATATCTCTATTATTGTATTCATAATATATTTTTATAACTTTATTTTTTTCAATCTTAAAGCATTACCTACAACAAATAAACTAGATAACACCATAGAAATACTCGCAATCATAGGATTAATAGATACAAATTTAGATAATAATCCTGTAGCTATAACAATCATTACAATATTATATATAAATGCCCAAAATAAATTACCCTTAATATTATTAATAGTCTTATTAGATATTTTTAATAAATTAATTATTTCATTTAAATTATCTGTAGTAATAATAATATCAGATGACATACTCGCAACATCAGTACCAGATCCAATAGAAACACCAACATCAGCAAACGTTAATGCAACAGCATCATTTATTCCATCTCCAACCATCATAACTTTTTTTCTATTCTTCTTTAATTTATTTATATAATTAGACTTATCTTTAGGAGTTGCATTAGAAATAATATTTTTAATATTTAATTTATCTCCAACATCCCTTGATACTTCATCATTATCACCAGTAAGCATAACAACATCAATTCCAAGATTATATAGTTTATTAATTGTCTCTTTTGCTTCTAACCTAATTGTATCTTTTAAACCAAGTAAACCAATTATCTTATCATCCATAATAAAATAAACAACACTATTTTTATCATCCAACAATTTTTTTTCATCATCTAAATGATTATTTTTAATATTTAATTTATTTAATAATTTATAGCTTCCAGCATAATAACTAACATCATTAATAACTAATTTAACACCATAATTCTCTATATTTTTACATTCACATTTATTATATTTAATATTTTTATCATCAATATATTTTAATATACCTTTAGCAATAGGATGAGATGAACAAGACTCAAGAGAACCAAGTATTTTTAAAAAATCATTATCTTTAATATCACTATAATTATAAAACTTAGATACACAAAGTTTACCATTAGTTAAAGTCCCAGTTTTATCAAATACAACAGTATCAATATTACTAGAAATTTCAAATGTTTCAGATGATTTAATAAATATTCCATTTTCACTACATATACCAACTGCAAGAACTATTGCAATAGGAGTAGCAAGTCCCAAAGAACAAGGACATGCAACAACAAGCACACTAATAAATCTTTCAATTGAAATATATAACGAATTTCCCATAAAAAGATAAACTAAAAAAACAATAATTGAAATCAATATTATAATAGGAACAAAAACATTAGATATTTTATCTACTAATTTAGTAATTCTAGTTTTAGAATTAACACCTTCAACAACAAGTTTTATTATTTCAGAAATAGTAGAATCTTTACCAATTTTTTCAGCCATATATTCAATCTTAGAGTCATAATTAATTGATCCAGCAACAACTCTATCATTAACATTTTTCAAAACAGGCATAGACTCCCCAGTAATAAATGATTCATCAAAATAAGAACTACCACTTACAACAGCACCATCAACAGCTATCTTTTCATTAGGATAACAAACAAGTATATCACCTTTTTTAACTTCATCTATTGTAACTTCCTTATATGAATTACCATTTTTTATTTTTGCACTAGTAGGAGTAATCATAACAAGTTTTCTAATTGACGAAACAGTCAAATACAAAGCATTATTTTCAATATATCTACCTAATTTAATAAAATATATTACAAATACACAAGACTCATAATACATTTTATCAACATAACTAATATTACCCATTAATACAAATATTGTATTAACTAAACTATATATAAAACTTGCAATAACACCTATCATAACAAGAGAATCCATATTAGGCATTCTGTGAATTAAATTCTTAAATCCACTATCTATAATATCAAAACCATAAACTAAAAAAATTAATGTAAAAAACAAAAGAATAATACAATACAAATTAGGATATTTTTCCATATTAATAGAAGGAAATCCTAACATATGTCCCATAGAAATATACATTATAAAGATTGCAAAAATACCATATAAAACAAGAGGCAAATAAGATTCTTTTTTTTCGTCATTTAAACTCATCTCACCCAAAGATTTAAAACCAGCTTCTTGTATAAATCCTTCTAAATCAGACAAACTTATATTATCTTCATAATTAATACTAACACAAGATAATACAAGATTAACTTTAGCTTCCACAATACCCTCTTGTTTATTTAAATATTTTTCAAGTCCATTAGAACAAGCAGAACATGTCATTCCACCAATACTTAATATAATTTTTTTCAATCTATAACTCCTACAGGTACAAATCCTGCATTCTTAACAATCTTTTCTAATTCTTTAATTTTAACATTATTCTTTACTTTAACAATAGCCATAGAATCTTCTAAACTTACACTAACATCATCAACCAAACCAGATGCCATAAATTCATTCTCAAGTGTTCTAACACATCCATTACAATGCATACCTTCAATTTTAATTTTAACTTCCATAATAACCTCATTCCCAAAACTTACAATATTAAATCTATACTAATTATATCATCGATATTAATTCTTGACATATCGTTTAATATTAATTTTCTATTTATAAAATCAATTTTTTTTACAACAACATTTTTTGAAACATATTTCCCTTTATTATATTTAACCAAATTAAAATATACTACTTTAATATTATCATTTTTTTTAATAGAATTTATTTTTATATCTAACAATTCTTTTTCTTCTTCATCTAATATTATTTTCTTATCATATATAACATTAGATTCATTTATTTTATCTTTATAACCAGTTAATGCAGCAAAAGGAGAAAACTGAGCTGCTCTTTTATTCATAGATAACTTATTTATTCTATTAGAACCACAATAATTATAATTAACTATATCATCATACTTACTCACTATGACCACCTACTTGCTTATTTCTATCAATCGCAGTTGCACCATCTTTTAAATTCATTGCTTTTAAAATAGAATTCTTACCATATTTATCTTTTATTTTAATAATAGTCTCTTCTACTTTTCTATCTCTCAATTCATCTTCTTTAGTATCATTGCAATTATCATCTAAACTAAACAAATCTAATTGTTTTTTTAATTCTATTTTAAGAGTTTCATTAGAATCTTTTAAATTACAAAAAGCAATATTTATTCTTCTAACAAGTAAATTTTTATTAACTATATTATCAAATAATTTTAATGTTTTATCTAATATTATTTTATAAGAAGATGAATAATTATCTAAATTAATAGTTCCATGAGCATGTTTAGGCATTAATCTTCCGTAAAAATCAGTAACTATTTCACCATTATAATTAATATCTTTATTATCTAAATTACCTATATCATAACCAATAGTTAATACTATTTGATTAGTAACAAGTCTTTTTTTTATTAAATCTTGAGTTAATAAATCAATCATTTCCTTAACAATCAATCTAGTATTATCAAATTTATATGGTTCATGTAGCACTTGTCCTTGAGACATACTTGTATTATCAGGTCTATATTCTTTCGCATCTTTTAAACTAACAGGCTCATATCCCCAAGCATGATCAATTAAAAGTTCTGCATTAACACCAAATAATTTATATAATAGTTCTTCATTTTCAAGTGATTTTCTCGCAACATCACCCATAGTATACATCTTATTTTTATATAACTTATCTGATATTCCTTTTCCAACTCTCCAAATATCTGTAATTGGTGTATGCTCCCACAAATATTTTCTATAACTTATCTCATCTAAATAAGCAATTCTAACACCAAAATCATTTGCCGGCATATGTTTAGCAACAACATCCATTGCAACTTTTGCCAAAAACATATTAGTTCCAATTCCACCTGTTGCAGTAATACCAGTAGTATCATAAACCTCTTTAATAATTTTAGTTATTAATTTATTAGGAGATAATTTATAATAATTTAAATAATTAGTAATATCACAAAATACCTCATCAATAGAATAAACAAGAATATCATCACTTGAAAAATATTTTAAATAAATATTATATATTTTATTACTATAATCCATATATAATTTCATCCTAGGTTTAGCTGCTATAAAATCAACTTCTATATTAATATCATTTAACATATTATCATCAAACGATTTAGAAATAAATCTATGATATCTATTTTTCTTTAATCTATCATAATTAATATTTTTAACTTTTTGAACTACCTCATATAATCTAGATCTACCAGATAATCCATATTTTTTTAATGATGGTGATACAGCCAAACAAATAGTCTTTTCAGTTCTAGATACATCAGCAACAACCAAATTAGTAGTTAAAGGATTAAGTCCTCTTTCAACACATTCAACACTTGCATAAAACGATTTTAAATCAATACAAATATATGTCTTCATATTCACAACCTAAAACAAAAATTCTACAATAGTAGAACTTTATTTTTTACAATATTTATCAATTTTGCCACTAGAAGTTTCCATTTCAAAACATCCATTCTTATATTCCATTTCAAAATTAACTCCAACAAACTTAAATTTCAAAACATTATTTTCAAATGTATAAGACGATTCAGAAGAACCTAATGAAGTAGTAATCTCAATAGTATCATCATCTTTAAAATATAACTTTTCTCCTGCAGAATCCTCAAATGTTTTGCCAATTACACTTCCACCAATACCACCGTTATAAATAAAATATCCTACTGCAATAACCAAAAATATAACTACTATAACAGGTACCTCTCGATTACCAAATTTTAACTTTTTATCAGTAATAGAAGAAGTACTAATTTTATTACTTTCTGTTTTTATATTATCACTATTTTTTAATTCATATCCACAATTAGGACAACTTTGTGCTTTATCACTAACATCTTTAGAACATTCAGGACATTTAATCAATGCCATAAAATTCACCTCTTTTAATTATTTTATCATATATTTTAAAATTATATATTAAAATTTCCATCTTTAAATATCAAAACTTCACCTTTATTTGTAATTGCATCTATTCTTAAATCAGATGTTCCAACCATAAAATCAACATGATTTTTGCATTGATTAATTCCATGCTTTAACAATTCATCCTCACTCATATTAATACCATTTTTAATAGACAAAGGAAAACCATCACCAAGAGCCAAATGACATGAAGCATTCTCGTCAAATAAAGTAGTTCCAAAAACAAGATTAGTATTTGATATAGGTGAATCATATGGAACAAGAGCAACCTCACCTAAATAATCACAATGCTCAAAAGAGCAAATTATATCACTAAGAATATCTTTTCCAACCTTTGCATCATACTCAACAACTTTACCATCTTTAAATTTAAGATAAAAATTATCTATTAAATTACCACCATACATTAAAGGCTTAGAATTATAAACTATACCATTACTCTTACGATAATCTGGTGAAGTGAAAATCTCATAACTAGGCATATTAACAAACATATCATCTTCCTCTTCATCACTAATACTATTCCATATAGAATTATCAGGTAAATCTATATATAAATCAGTACCCAAAGAATTTGTATAATGAAGTTGTTTAATCTCAAGACCATTTAAATAATTAACTTTATTTCTAATATCATCTCTAAATTCTTCCCAAGCTTTAATTGGATCATCTTTATCTACCATACACATTTTTAGAATAACATCATGTAATTTTTCATAAGCACTATCATCATTCTTAAATACATCTTCTGCCCATACTTTATTAGGATAAGCCGCAATACACCAAGCAATCTCATAACTTGTCTCTTTATCTCTAAAATCTTGCCTTGTATCCATAGATATCTTTCTAGCTAAAGCAAACTTATCTGAATCAACATCATCCATTACATGAGGAAACTCAGTATCAATCATCAAAAATGAAGCATATTTATTCGCATATTCATTCCAAATAGATTTATCAAAATAAGAATCATTTTTAATTTCATCATAACTCTCATTTAATAATTTATCTCTTAATTTATAAATATCACTCTCATCTAAATATATATCATTAATACCCTTTTTTTTAGCATACTCAACAATATCAAGTACAAAATCCTTATTTACTTTATCATAACTAATAAATAATATATTACTTTTTTTAAAATTCAAACATCTATCTATTAATAATCTAATATATTTATCATCCATATAAACATCTCCTATCTATAAAAAATTAAATATAATACAAATAAAGTTTATAATAACAAAATAAAAATATCAATAAAAAACAATTATAAAATAAAACTATATTAAAAGACTAGTCAATCAAATAACTAATCTTTATATTCTATATCCATATTTATCAATTCTTCTAAATCTTTAATTTCACTTTTTAAATTAGGAGTAGATAAAAAAACTATATCAAACGAATTCCATAAAAACAAACAAAATAAAAAAGAAAATATTTCAATAGTCGCAGGATAAAAATTTAAACTAAAAAACACAAAATAAATTATAAAACATAAAATACCAATTAATAACAGATAAAGGCCTTTCAAAGTAAAATTCTTTAATTCTTCCTTCTTATTAACATAAATCAAACTATAATAATTATGAATAGCTTTATTAATTATCTTCTTTTCCTCTTCATTAAACTTACTACCATATATTTCCAATATTAATTTATATCCTCTTGGTATATTATTTGCATTAATATCAATATATTCTATAAAATCATTATTTAAAATTTCATAATTATTAACAGAATATCTAGATATTATATCATCTATTCCATTAACCTTAACTGGTATAGTCGCAAAAATTCCTTCTATATAATATTCTTTAAGTAATCCATAATAATCAAATGTCTTTGATTTTTTTCTAGTTAAATTATTATTTGCCATATACTCCTCCTACCATATATAAATTATAACATTATTTTTCAAATAAAATACAATTAAAATAAACTTTTAGTTTTAAATATATTTTTAACTATATTTATCTTTACCAAATTTATTTTTAATATATCAAATAAAAAAGTAAACTATTTTACTATTATGTTTACTATTTTATTTTTAATAACCAATGTTTTAACAACTTCTTTATCACTAATAAATCTTTTTACATTTTCTTGATCAAATGCTTTTTGTTTAATAACATCTTCACTATCATTATCATATATAGTTATAGTACCTCTAACTTTGCCATTTACCTGAACAGCAATTGTTTTTTCATCTTCTACTAATTTAGATTCATCATATTTTGGCCAACTAGATACCGCAATACTATCTTTTTCACCAAATTTTTCATGCCATAATTCCTCAGTAATGAATGGACAAATTGGATTTAATAATTGAATAAAACCTCTAGCTTGTTCAAGTGGAAAAATCTCTTCTTTTTGTACAGCATTTATATATATCATCATTTGAGATATTGCAGTATTAATATTCAATGTTTCATAATCTAAAGTAACCTTCTTAACAGTTTGATTATATATCTTATCCAAATTAGAATTATCTATATCTTTAATTTTATCTTCTTCCATATATAATCTATAAACTCTATCCAAAAACTTACGAGAACCAACAACACCATCATTATTCCATGGCTTATCTGCCTCAAGTGGTCCCATAAACATTTCATAAAGTCTTAATGTATCTGCACCAAATTCATCAGCTATATCTATAGGGTTAACAACAAATTCAGGATGTCGTTTGCCCATTTTAATTCCATTAGAACCAAGAATCATACCTTGATGAACAAGTTTTTGAAAAGGTTCTTTAATAGGTACAATACCTTTATCATATAAATATCTATTCCACATTCTAGAATATAACAAATGTCCAACTGCATGCTCTGGACCACCAACATATAAATCAACTGGCATCCAATGCTCTAACAATTTTTTATCAGCCAACTCTTTATCATTATCTGGATCAATATATCTTAAAAAATACCAAGATGAGCCAGCAGAACCAGGCATAGTAGATGTTTCTCTTTTACCTTTTACTCCATTTACTTCAACATTTACCCAATCTTCATCATTTTCAAGTGGTGCTTTTCCATTTTTACCCTTATAATCATCAAGTACTGGAAGTACAAGTGGTAATTCTTCA
>CADCRC010000107.1 GCA_902803795.1 uncultured Erysipelotrichaceae bacterium
ACTTGATTCTAAAAAGTATATTAAAGATGAATTAGAAGGTTATAAATTAGATAATAGAGTTATATCACTTATTGATGAATATTGTGCCGGAGATATTATAAAAATTAGGAATGAATGTTATAAATTAAAGACTTATAAGATTGATTCAAAGGAAATAACTTGTGATGATGTTGAGAAATTAGTTGTTAGAAAAATTGTTGAAGATTCTAGTGTTGGATTTGAATTTGTCAGAGTTTTGGCTGAAAAAAATGTTAAGGAATCTATTAGAATATATAAAGAATTGAAACTACAAGGTCTTAAATCTGAAGTAATTGTTGGTATGATGGCTTCTCAATTTAGAGTATTGGTTCAAGTTAAAGATCAAGAAGATAAGGGTATTTATAATTATAATGATATAGCTGTCAAATTAAATTTAAATCCTTATAGGGTTAAAAAGACTAAAGAATTAACTAGATTATTTAGTAAGATAGAGTTACTTAATATAATAATTGATTTACAAGAGATTGATTTAAAACTTAAAACAACTAATTTAAATAGTGATGTTTTGATTGAAACTTTTATAATGAAATTAAAGGATTATTAATGTAAAATAATCTTTTTTTTTGTGATAAGTTTAAAAATTTATTTTATCTATATTGAAATTAATTTATTATTTTGATAAACTAGGGTTGGATTATGATAATTTGATTTAGAGAATAAGAGAGGTGTTTTTATGGCTAATATTTCAGATATAAAAAACTATGTTGAAAATGATGGCTTTAATTTTTATAATTTAAGCAGTAGCTTTATTGACCAAAATACATTACAAAATTTAATAGAACAATCGAAATTTTTAACAAATATTGATGTTGAACTATATAATCCATTAGTTGAACAAATGAAAAAAGGTTTATCACCTGAGGCTTTTTATAATGCTGATTGGACACCTCAGTCGCCATTATATGAAAGGTCTGAAACTTTTAAATCTGCTTTAGGAGATTATATAGATAATAGTGTTGGTCAAAATGTTTCACAAAAAATTATAGATAGTTGTTGTAGACATATTATTTATGAGGCTTATTCTACATATTATTATGCTGCTAACTATTATAATGATATGGATGATAGTAATAGTAATAAAAATGCTTATTATAATCAAGTTGATTTGGCTAAACAATATTTTGATTCTGTTAAAGGATTAAATACTAATATTGCAGATGATATAGTAGCATCATTTCAAAGCTTATCAAAGATTAGTACTGGTTTTGATTGGTTAAGTAATTTATTTGGAGGAGTTGTATCTGGTTTAGTTGGTGTAGGTGAAGGATTTGTAGATTTTGCTTTGACTGGTGCGGCTATAGTTGCAGGATTCTTTGGTGCTGCTGAGCTTAGTTCTGATATTCAAAAATTTATATCTACTGATTATGGTGATAAGGCTGCAAAATTATTGTTTGGAGATTCAGTTGATACAAGTAGTTCTTTATATTGTGGTGCGAAATTTGTTTCTTCTGTTGTTGGTGCTCTTGCTTTGTCATATGGTATTGGTGCTGCCGCAGCTAAATTTACTGCTGGAACTGCTGCTGAAGGTCTTGCGGCTTTGTCACAAAAAGGAGTTGTTGGAAAAGTAGTTTCTGGACTTATGAAAGTTGGCCAAAAATTATTTGTACATGGAGCAGCAAGTAAGGCATTAATTGCAAATACATCTACTGGATTTGCAGCTCTTGCTGGTGGTTTATCTATGGCTACATCTGTAGCCGGTTCTGTTGAGGAACTTTTATATCAAAAAACAGGTACTAATCATGGAGTTCTTGGTAATTTAGGAATTGCTGTTGGAGGTGTTGTTGCTGGTAGTGCTGCATTTAAAGTTGGTGCTGCTCAAGGTGCTAAAGGTGGAGCTAAAGCATTAGATACTCTTTCATCAACAACTCCACCAACGCAAACAACTCCACCAACGCAAACAACTCCACCAACGCAAACAACTCCACCAACACAAACAACTACACCAACTAATTATAATATTAATCAGGAAAGGGGAAGACAAGGTGGTTATGTTAGTGCAAGTAATAGATATGCTGATGAAGCTGCGGATGCAATAAGAAAATATGGTATAGATTCTGAAGAGGCTAGAGAAGCTATTGGGAAACTTCAAGAAGAGGCTAGTAAAGTTAATGGACAAGGTGATTTTTTGAAAACTTTGGGTGATAAAAGTACATATGGTACTAAAAATTCTAATTTATCAACTAGAGCGCTTACTGCATCAGATTATAATATATCTCAGGATAGATTTGATAATTTAATAAGTATGGGTTTTGATCCTGCAGATATATTATAATTTTCAAATGCAATTAAAGTAGAAACATTTATATAATATTAATAGTAAATATTTAATAATTAATAGTAAAAATCGTAAATAAGGAGGAAAAAGAAAATGGAAGAAAAATATTTACCAATAGGTAGCGTAGTAATGCTAAAAGAGGCTAAGAAAGCTGTTAT
>CADCRC010000108.1 GCA_902803795.1 uncultured Erysipelotrichaceae bacterium
ATAAGTAGAATTTGCAGTTAATCTTGCATAATAACCATAATTTTGAAAATCCGTTTCAAAATTCTGAACTCAATATAATTTATTTCTTGCACTAGGATATTCTTTAACAAACTGAACTGTTGACCACAATGTAGCAACCATTATATCAAAATGAATTAAATATTGTGTATTATATTTTTTTAAAACTCTAACTTTCCCCCATCTTGTTTCAAAATCATCACAACTATTATCCATATTAATTACAGTAACATCATAACCCGATCTTTTTAAAATATCAATATGCTTCATAATTACATTTACACCACCACTAATGTTAGTAGTTGGTAAAACAAAAGCAATATTACTATTTAATTTACTCTTTATAAACTTAGACAATCCATGACCAGTATAAGTAGTAATATTATTTTTTATCACTCTATTATATGCAGATGTAGCTATTTTATTTCTATAATTCTTATCTTCAATTAATTTAGACAATTTCACTTCCCACTCTTTTTCATTAGAACACAAAATTCCATCAACACCATCATTTATTTGTTCAGCAAAAGCTCCTACATTACTCGCTACAGTGACTACTTTAACAAGTGCAGCTTCTAACCACTTATTTTCAGATTTTGCTTCATTAAATACACTATCTTCAAGTGGAGCTAAATTTATATCAATTTCAGAAATGATTTTAGGTAACTCTTGCCATGAAAGAAAAGGCTTAATATTAATTTTATCTTTAAACTCTTTTAAACTATCAGGAACAGTTATCTCTCCAACTAATACAAGCTTTAAATTATCATATTTTTTTAATAATTTAATTAAAATAGGCAATATAAGTTCAACATCAGGATTATGAGTAATACTACCAGATAAATATCCAATTATAACCTCATCATGCTCTTTTTTTTCAGATAATGCTCTATTTGACAACATAGCCATTTCTTCACTTGCAACATTCCTATTTACATATACTTCTTTAACATAATATAATAATTCATCAGAAAGTCTAGATGTAGTAGTAATAGCATAATCACACATTTTTAATGTTTTCTGCATTCTCTCAACACCATTATCATATAATTCTCTTTCAGCTTTATTCATTGTATCTAAATACTTAATAGTATTAGTATATTTTTTATCAATAACCAAATCATCTATATCAAAAAAAACTTTTTTATTTTCACTTTTAGCTATATTAATAAATTCTTCAACAACAGGTGTAATAGGACATCTAAAAAAAATAAAAGCTCTAAAATACTTTAATTTATCTAATGTTAAATTTTCATAATTTATTTTTTGAGCAGAAAGTCCACTTGCATTTAACTGTTCAACTTGATGATCAACTCTATACCTTTGAGGATGAGGTAAACTACAACCATTAATAATTAAAACATCAGCACATATATTTTTATATTTATAATTATATGCTTTAATATTAATATAATTTTTTGTCTTTCTAATAGTACTACCTATTCCTTCATTTTTTAAAGTTTTAAATGTTTTAGAAACTAAATTAGCCATAATATCACCTCAACAATTAATAATATTTATCAACTTTTCCTTTAATTTTTAATTTATAATCTTTTATTCCTTTAATAATTGCTCTAAGTTCTCTCACTTTTTCAATAAAAGACTTATTCTCATAAAATAATATACCAAATATCAACTGCTTTTTCTTAACTAATATTTCACAAAAAATTTTAAATTTAGGATATTCTACATACATATCTCTAATATATAAATAATTTCTAGTCTGATAATACCTTCTCATCGCAGAATGATTAGTAATCAAAATATCTTTATTAATAAATCTTCTATAAAATATATCACCTAAATTATGTTCTATTTCAATATAATTTAACTGCATTATTTTATAATTATGAACACCTAAATTAAGACAATACTCTATATCAACACCATCAATAAATAACCAATCTTTAAATCCACCAATTTCTTCATGAATATCTAAATTAATAATATTACCAGAAGTCATAGTATCTAAAGGATAAGTTATATTTTCTTTAGGTTTATCTTCTCTTAATTTTGTACAATGCCAAGGTGTAATAATACCAATATCTGACATATCATTCTTTAAAATAACCTTTTTCATTTCATCAATAACATTCTCATTAATATAAGTATCTTGATCCATAGTAAGTAACCATTTATAACCTAATTTTCTAACTTCTTCAGAAACATAATTATGAGGTCTAGATATACCTTGATTCTCATTATTATAAACATAAACAATCTTTTTAGATTTAGGTATTCTCTTAGAATTATCTCTCTCAGAATTATCCATAACATACAATATATCAACATCATCTAAATATGAATAAATATTACTAATATCATCATCACATGGATTATATAATATTACTGATCCCGCTAACTTAATTTTCTGCATTATAACTCCTCAGCAAATCCTTTTTCTAACTTATTAAATACTTTAATTGCTATAAATAATAATACTATACTAAATAAAAATACTATTCCTAACATAATTAAATTAGGACTTTGTTTATAAAAAAAGATATCTTTATAACTCTCAATAATAGTTGCCATAGGGTTTAATCTAAGTATTTTTTGTACCCATACAGGAAAAGTATCAATAGAATATAATATTGGTGTAGCATAAAACAACATCTGAATAAAAAAATTAATAATATATTCCAAATCTCTTACATAAACATCAATTGCACCAGTAATTAAAATTATACCTAATTGTAGTATAAACTGAATAACGAAAATAATAGGTAAATACAAAATATTTAAACTATAACCAATTCCACTAAAAAACAAAAATATTCCTATAATTATACATGATATCAAAAAATTAATTAATCCACTTATATCAATAGCCAAAGGAAGAATAACTCTAGGAAAATATACTTTTTTTAATATACCCCCATTAGCAAGAAACGTGCTTGTACCTTGAGATATAGTATTTGTAAACCAAGCCCAAGGTAATTGTCCAATTACTATAAAAGTAACATAATGTTCTTGAGAATTTCTCAATATAAAAGGAAAAACAATAGCATAAACTAATGTAGTTAAAAGTGGATTAACAAATGACCACAAAACGCCTAAAAAAGAGCCTTTATATTTACCTCTAATTTCTTTTTTCACACTTGTCTTTAATAATTCTCTATAATTATAAATATCATTAATCATTTTATCCACACACCTTCATATAGTCCTCAACAACTTTAGATGTTTCTCCATCCTCACGAATCACACCATCATAAATCCATACAGCTCTATCACAAAGTTTTTTAACTTGTCCTAAACTATGACTAACAATAACAATTGTTTTTTTAGATTTTTTTAACTCTTGAAGCATTTCATAACATTTATCTTGAAAATGTTGATCACCTACAGCTAAAATTTCATCAATTAAAAGTATATCTGCATCAACATTTATAGCAACACTAAAAGCAAGTCGCATATACATACCACTCGAATATGTTCTTACAGGTGCTTCAACAAACTCACCTAATTCAGAAAAGTCAATTATCTTTTGTAATCTTTCATCTATTTGTTCTTTAGTTAAACCAAAAATAGAAGCATTAAAATAAATATTTTCCCTACCAGTAAAATCAGGATGAAAACCAGCACCAAGTTCAAGTAAAGAAGTAAGTTTACCATTAATCATAATACATCCTTTATTTGGATATATAATCTTAGTCATTAATTTTAATAAAGTAGATTTTCCACTTCCATTAACCCCAATTAAAGCAACAGTTTCTCCTTTTTTAATAGTTAAATTAATATTTTTTAAAACATCATGATAACCAACCCTAGTTTTATTCCAAAATACCAATCTTTCTTTTAAAGTAAATGGTTTATCATAAACTAATTTAAATTTTTTACTCACATCTTTAACTACTATCGCATTATCACTATCAACTTTTCTCTTTTTCATTAATAAAAAGCCTCCTCAATTCATTAGTTTATTATATCATATTATTAAAAAGATATATAGGTCTAAATTAATGCTTAAAAAAATTAAATAAATTATTAATAATTTTAAATCTTTTACTATTTATAACACCATAATACTTTGTCTCTACTTCATTAACTTTATTATCCAATTCTTTATTAAATTCCTCCAATTTATTATAATCTTGTCCTAATTTATAGTATTCTTGTCTTAATTTATAGTATTTATCCAAAGTATCTAACATCATACCCTCAGAATTATACAACAACCATTCCTTTAATAATCTACTTTGATTTATATTTAAATTATAATCTTTTAATAACATCATTTTAATAGTTTCAATTAATTTTTCAGGTTTATTAGATATACTATCTTCTTGCCTATATAAATCAACCAATACTTCATTAGTAAAAGAAACTTTAATATTAGGAACAATTCTAAGTAACAAATCATAATCTTGCCATCTAGGTATATTATCATCAAACATATTTTTATCTAATATCTCTTTTTTTATAAATATAGCTTGAGTACTAATAAAATTACCTTTACATAATTCATCAACAATCTTTCCACTTAATATTAATTTATTAATATCATTATCTGGCTTATCAACAAATATATCATTTTCATAAATTCTTACTTTACAAAAATCCATATCAGAATTATTACTTTTCAAATTATTATATTGTCTTTCTATTTTTTTAATATCATATATATCATCAGAGTCATTGAAAGTAATATACTTACCCTTAGAATGCTTTATACCATAATTTCTAGCATAATTAGCACCTTTATTTTTTTTAAGTTTATAATATTTTACTCTTTTATCTTTAATCTTTTCAACAACATGCATAGTATTATCATTTGAAGCATCATCTACAACTATTATTTCAATATTCTTATAAGTTTGTTTTAATACACTTTTAATTGATTTAGCAATTAACTTTTCTCTATTATATGTAGGAATTATAACAGATACTTTATCATCATTATTCATAAATAAAACCTCTTTCCAAAAACAATTTACACGTCTAAATAATGTGTTTCAATAAGTTGATTAGAGCCTAGAATGATATTATTATATAACTTTCTAATAGGTTTAATCTTTAATAAAATAAAACTAATAAATTTTCTAATTGCTTCAATAATAAGTCCAATAATAAAAATTATGATAGCTATTAAAAAAGTACGAAGAATAATAGAATTACCATACAAAACAATTCCCTTATCTATACCAGCATACTTATATATAATAGTTCTTAAATACATATTTTCATGAAAGAAATAAACACCTAACGTTAAACTACCAATATAATTAATAAATTTACTTTTAATAGACAAAGTAGTAAAAAACATAAAATAAACAACTGACTGAATAATAACAAAAATATTAGAATATATTTTAATTTTACTACCTACTACATTACCTATAAAAAATAATATATTACTATCCAATTCTTTAATATACTTGCAAAAATAAAATAAAGAAATATTAATAACTATACAAACAAAAAATATAAAAATATACAATACCTTTTTTTGTAACAAATTAAATTTATTAAACATATAACTAGACACATCATATTTTTTAATATAAGCACCAATCAAATATAATATAGAATAATGAATTACATCCATACCATTATTATTATTAAACAAGCCAAGTAAAAACAAAGGAATTATAGAAAAAAACAACAATAATAACATAATTATATGTTTTAATTGATTTTTCGTATAAATTTCAATAATTTTATTTAACAAAGGACTAAAACAATAAACAATTAAATAACATTGAATATACCAATACGATTCAGTATTAAAAAACAAAATACTTTTTAAATAATCAACATTATTATATTTAACAAAACCACAAAAATATAATACAGTATTAATAACAAAATTATAAAAAAATAATTGAAATAATATTTTAACAACTTTTTCTAACTTAAATTTAGAATCAACCATAAAATATCCAGTTAATAACATAAATGAATTTACATGTATAATTAATATAAATAATAAAAATTCTAAAATAAAATTATACTTACCAATAGTATTGGATAATAAATTACCATGTACTATACAATGCCAAAAA
>CADCRC010000109.1 GCA_902803795.1 uncultured Erysipelotrichaceae bacterium
AGATATTTAAACAACCTTATAATAATTATAAAGAATTTCTAAGATTAAATCCAGATTTTCTAAATAAAAAAGTGTGTTAATGTTATAAAACATTTAACATAGACAATCAGAAAGGAGGGTAGTTATGGGATTTTTAGCAAACATTTTAGCAGCACTTGGAATTGGAAGTGCAAACACTGGTAGTCAAGCATGTCATGCATTTTTCCTTGACGAAACAGAATGTCCAGAAAGTTTAATAAAGTAAAAGATAACCAATATTGGTTTCTTTTTTATAGACATAGCACTTTATGAATATTTATTTTTTTATAAATTAACAAGTATTTTTTGTGTAAAACTCTTCTTAGCTATTTCACAGCTATTACTTAATTTATCATTTTTAGCTATAATTCTTCTTACTAATTGTAATCCATAACCGTGGCCTTTCCCCTTTGTTGTTTTCAGTACATTATCACGTCCAATATTTAATTTATTATCATATGAATTTACAATAATTATTTCAAATATTGAATCTTGATAATGTAATCCAATATTAATGGTTTTAGTTTTAGAGCAAACTGCACTTTCTATAGCATTATCCAATAATACTCCTAATATCTGACAAATATCTACCATATCTTTGTCAGATAACTTATTTAATAACTTACTTGTAATATTCTTATCAACATTTAGATTATAATTAATATTATTATCCTTCATATATATTATTTTGCAATATATTAGTCCTCTAATTCCTCCTTTTGGAAGTCTTAACGTTTCATCCAATATTTCATTATTAAATGATTCTTTCTGATTTATTAATGTAGAGATATAACTAATTACTTTTTTATCCTCTATCATTGATTTAATAGTTAGTAATTGGTTTTTATTTTCATGATTCATTGTTCTATAATCATTAATTATGATTTCTTGCAATGATAAATTGTCAATACTATTATTATACTTTGCACTAATTTTTATATATCTATTTTGATAATTAAATATAAGTATAACGATAACTGTATATACAATAGATATAATTACGTTTACAAAAATTATTAGTGTAACATTATTTCTTAAATAAACATACGAAAATGCCGAGCTACAGCTTACCATTAGAAACAAAGAGAATAGTAGCACTTGATATAATTTTATTTGGGAAGTGTTTCTCACAATATACTCATATAGTTTATAAACAAATTTCAATTTTGATAAAAAATATAGCAAAAGACTAACAATAATATCAGCACAATAAGTTATTATAATATGTTGAGAAGTAAAATCAACATCAGTAAAAATAGAAATAATAAGTGCAATTAATGATTCGGAAATTATAATAAGAACTTCAGTAAAAAAAGATAATATAATACATTGCTTTAATTTTTCTTTTGTCAATAAAGCACATACAATTATAAGTATAACTAACACTCCAACACTCTTTATAAAACCATAAATATAATGAAAATTTAAAATTTGAAATAACGTTAAAAACACAATTGAAATATATATATAAACATTTTTATAATTAATCTTCTTTCCTAAAATATTAAACCACGATGTAATTTCTCCAAAAGATAAAGCCATTGTTGTTAAAGTCTCTAAAACTAAACTCATATAACCATCTCCTTTTTATATTTATCTGATAATAAATCTATACAGTCTCCATTATCAAAATAAATCATTCTATTGCTTCTATCAATTCTGGAAATTCTATTTCTATTTACAATACATGCTCTATGTGTTTGAATAAAGCGATCATCTAACATTTCTTTTAATGTAGATAATGACTTTCTGACTCTATATTCTGTATAGTCAGTTTTAATAGTTGTTTTCCTATCAAATGTTTCTTTAGTTAAGTATAGAATATCATTCAAATCTATTATGTACGTATTTGTGCCATCTTCAATTCTAATAGTCCTTTTCATTTTTACTAAATCAATCGCTTTATGTAGAACATCATTTAATCTCTTATCCATATTATCAAATTTATTAACAAATGATAGAAACATCAGATCATTTTGTAATATAACTCTCCCTAATTCATCATGACCAGTAAGAAATATGATGACACTATCTAAATCTTTGTTACGAATCTCTCTTGCAACATCAATACCAGACCTTGATGGAGTTTCAATATCAAGTATATATATTCTAAATGACATTTTAGTCTTTATTAATTTCATAAAATCATCATTAAAATCCATATAAATATGATTTTTATATTCATATTTATTCTTTTGCATAAAAGTATCGACTAATTTTACCACCCTATCTAAATCTCTTTTGTTGTCATCACAAACAATAACATTTAACATATACATTACTCCTTTCTAAGTTAACTTCTCGTTAATTGCAGATATAGTATCACAAATTTTTGAAAATTGCAAATAATTGTTGGAAAATAGACTATTTATGAACGCATACTATATAAAAAAAGATGCTTATTTTGCATCTTCCTCTACTAATTCTAAAATAACCATTAATGCGTCATCACCGCGACGTTCTTCCAATTTAAGTATTCTAGTATATCCACCATTACGATTTTCGTAAGCTGGTGCTAATTCATCAAATACTTTCTTAATAACTACATTATCGTTATGCATAAAAGCTAATGCTTTTCTTCTTGCAACTAAAGAACCATCTTTACCATAAGAAATCATTTTGTCAACAAACTTACGAACTTCCTTTGCTCTAGTTTCAGTTGTTTCAATCTTACCATTCATAA
>CADCRC010000110.1 GCA_902803795.1 uncultured Erysipelotrichaceae bacterium
GAAGAAAAAAGAGAATCTAAAAAAACAACATCTAAGAAATCTTCATTAAAAACTCTTATTATAGTAGCAGTATGTATACTTGCTTTTGTTGGAATTTCATTTATTCTACCAGGAGATCCAGTTGAAAAAGAAAATGAAACTGAAAAAGAAGGACCTTCATTAACAGAATGGTCTGAAGTAGTTAAAAAAGATGAAGTATTAACTGTAATTGGTTCAACAACTTGTCCACATTGCCAAGAATATAAACCAGTTATAAACAAATTAGCAAGTGAACATGGATTTAAATTATATTTCTTTGAATTAGAAAATTTAAGTCAAGATGAACAAAATATTTTAATTAGTACATTTGAATTAAAGAATTTTGATGGTGGTGTTCCATATTCATTTATCGTTAGAGATGGTAAATTTGTAAGTGACACTGTTGGATTTGCTGATGAAGAATCTATAGTAGAATTCTTAAAGACTAACAAAATAATAAAATAAACTAGGAAACTAGTTTTTTTATTTGGTATATAGTATAATTATTGTATGAATAAAAGATTAGTATATTCAATTATTTTATGTATTATTTTAATTCTTTGTAAATACTTTTTTTCTAATTATGAAATAAGTTATAAAGTAAATAATTATGATATAAATGTAAAATATTCAAAGAAAAGATTTTATTATGAAATAAAAAAAGATAATTTTATATATAATTTTGATTATTATAAAAAAAGGACATTTAAAAAAGATAAAATATCAAAAATAGATGAGGTTAATTCAGATACTTTTAATTGTATATTTTTCAAATTAAAGGATATAGATACATATCCTTTATGTTATGAAAATGGTATTTTTGTAGATTATAATTCTATTGAAACTGATTTGCTTGATGAATATAAAACTCAAAAACTGGTAATAGATAAAACAGAAAAAGATTTTTCATATAACAATAATTTATCTAAAGAAGAATATGTAGCTTTATGGAATTATAAAGGTTATATAGTTATGAATGGTAAAGAATATGAAAATATCAATATTTTTGATAAAGATAGATATGATAATTCTTTGTCATATTTATATGATAATACTATATATATGGCTGATTATAATTCCGAATATGAATATAAAAAACTATATACATTTAATATTACTAATAAACAATTTGATTCATTTGATTTAGAATATACTATTGATTTTGACTCATATTTTGTTGGATCAATTGGTAAGAATATCTATTTATTTGATAATAAAAATTCTATCTTATATGAATTAAATACAAAAAATAATAAAATGATTATTAAATGTAACAATGAAACTGGTTTTGTTAAGTATGAAAAAGGTGAATTTGTTTCATGTAGTAAAACAGAGTATAAAATAGATAAGATAACATATGATGAAAAGAAATCTATTTATAGTTATGAATTAAAAGATAAAATGCTATATAAGAGAATAAATGATAATAATAAAATATCTCAATTATTATTTAAAAATGAAGTTAAAATAATAGCTGAGTATAAAAATGAAATATATTATCAACAAGGTGAAAAATTATATAAATATACACCTTTTAATGGTAGTGAAGAGATATTTTATAATTATGAATTAAATTTTAATGATAATAATACGATATTTGTATATCATAAATAAAGACTAATACTAGTCTTTTTTTTTACTTCATGTTATAATTAAAACATAATAGGAGTTGGTTAGAGTGCTTATAAGAAAACCATATGCATTCTTAATTAAAAATTTTAGACTAATACATGGTGTATTATTGTTTTTTGCTGCATTTTTAGGTAAAAAAACTCTAGATATATATGATTTTTACAATACATATGTTAATTTACATGCTTATTATAATACAGGAAAACTAGCAGCAAAATATGTTACGCCAGCAATGTTTGTTTTTTGTGTAGCCTCCTTATTAGTATGCTTATTAATATATTTTATACTGGTTTTAAAGCGAAAAAATGGATCACTCTATTTATATGGGGTAATATTCTATATAGCTTTATTTGTATATTTTATATTTATGGTTATATCATTTAATAAATTACAAGGTTCTACATTTGATGTAGAAACTGTTAGAGTATATAGAGATATATCATTTATATTCTTATTTCCACAGTTACTGATGATAATACTATTATTTGGTAGAACTATTGGATTTAATATAAAACAATTTGAATTTAAAAAAGATCTAGAAGAAATGAATATAGAAGTTTCTGATAGTGAAGAAGTTGAACTTACACTTGGTAGTGAATCTTATAAATACATGAGGGGTGTTAGAAAATTTATAAGACTTGCTAAATATTTTGTTCTTGAAAATAAACTATTTGTAATAGTAGTATCTTCAATATTTATATTTGCATTTTCAATGGTTATGTTCTCTAAAATAAATGTATATGCAGATAAGAAATTTGAAGAAGCAGCATTTTTAGCAAATGGTTTTACATTTGATATTACTGATAGTTATATGACTACTGTAGATAGAAATAATAATATAATTAAGAAGGATAAATATTATTTATTAATAAAGACAAGTATAAGAAATAATACTTCTAAAAAACAATGGGTTAATAGAGAAACGTTTAGATTATCATATAAAAAAGAATTATTATACCCAGATATGACTTTATCAGAAAGATTTAAAGACATTGGAAATATGTTTGGAACTAAAGAAATTGATATTGGCATGATGTATGATTGTTATGTTGTTTTTGAACTAGACAAGTCACAATTAGATACAGAATATATAGTAAATGTATTAACTAATACTAAAGAAGGATATAAAGCAAAAATAGTAAAACCAGTAAATATTGATGAACAAAAAGATAATGGTACTAAAGTTGTTCCAAATGAATTTTCTTTTGAAGGATCAATGCTTGGAAATACAAAATTATTAGTTCATTCTTATCAAGTAGAAGAAAAATTTATGGAAAAATATGATTATGAATTTGATGGTCAGAAAAAAACAGGTATTTATACTATAATTCCTGATATTGCTTCTGGAAAAGGGGCTATTCTAAAATTAGAATCTACATTAACATTAGATGATAGTTCATATTCAAGCAAATTTATAAATAATCCATCAGATTTATATAAATATTATGGATTTATTAATTATAGAGCTTTAGGTGAATCTTATGAATTAAAACTAAAACCATTAGATACAGTTTTTGAAAAAAATAAGTATTCATATTTTGAAGTACCTGCTAATATGAAAAATGCAGACAAAATTGAATTAATTCTTTTAATTAGGGGCCAAAAGTACACATTTGTCTTGAAATAATGCATATAATTTGCTATAATTATATGCAAGTGGAACCATAGCCAAGTGGTAAGGCACCGGTCTGCAACACCGTCATCGTCGGTTCAAATCCGACTGGTTCC
>CADCRC010000111.1 GCA_902803795.1 uncultured Erysipelotrichaceae bacterium
ACAGGTACTACTAAGAGTTTAGCTTTAAAATTAAATAATGTTTTAAATGGTGATTTATTTGAAATTAAACCTAAAGTAGTATATAGTGATGATGATTTAAATTGGATGGATAAAAATAGTCGTTCATCTATTGAAATGAATGATAAAAATTCTAGGCCTGAAATTGAAAATAGAGTTAATAATATAGAAGAATATGATACATTATTTATATTATATCCTGTATGGTGGTATACTTATCCTACAATTATAAATACATTTATTGAATCATATGATTTAAAAAATAAGAATATTATTCTTGTTTGTACATCTGGTTCTAGTGATATAGGAGATGCAGTTGAAAAGATGCAAGAAGAATTAAAAGATGCTCATATTATTGCTGGTAAAAGATTTTCTGTTAATGTAGGTGAAGAAGAAATAAAAAACTGGATTGATAGTTTAGATATATAATTATCTATTTAATTTTATATAGAAATGTATAATTTTATAATTAGCACTCTTACTTGACAAGTGCTAATTTTTGTTTTATAATATTATATGAAATGAGGTGATTATATGTTTAATCAAGATGATAAAAATGAAAATATATTAGAAAAGTATGGTAGAGATATTACTAAATATGCTGAGAGTGGTAAAATTGATCCTGTTATTGGTAGAGATGAGGAAATCAGAAGTATTACTAGAGTATTATCTCGTAGAACTAAAAATAATCCTGTGTTAATAGGTGAGCCAGGAGTTGGTAAAACAGCAATTGTTGAAGGACTTGCTTTAAGAATAGTAAAAGGTGATGTTCCTAGTTCTTTAAAAGATAAGAGGATTTGGGAACTTGATTTAGCTAGTTTAGTTGCTGGTGCAAAATATAGAGGAGAATTTGAAGAAAGATTAAATAAAGTTTTGAATAAAATTCGTGAATCTGATGGTAATATAATTATGTTTATTGATGAAATTCATATGATTGTTGGTAGTGGTAATGCTGAGGGATCTATGGACACATCTAATATATTAAAACCTATGCTTGCTAGAGGAGAGATACATGTTATTGGTGCAACTACTTTAAATGAATATAGAAAATATATTGAAAAAGATGGTGCTTTAGAACGTAGATTTCAAAAAGTTAAGGTAAGTGAACCGACTGTTGAAGATACTATTACTATTCTTCGTGGATTAAAAGAAAAATTTGAAATTCATCATGGTGTTAATATTCAAGATAAAGCATTAATAAGTGCAGCTACTCTTTCTAATAGATATATTACTGATAGATATTTACCTGATAAAGCTATTGATTTAGTTGATGAGGCTTGTGCTACTATTCGTGTACAGATGGATTCTGTTCCAATTGATTTAGATAGAATAACTCATCAAATTATGAGACTTGAAATTGAAAAAGAAGCAATTAAGAAAGAAAAAGATGATAATTCTAATAAAAGAAGAGAAGATATTGATAATCAATTAGAGGAATTAAAGTCTAAAGAAAAAGATTTTACTGATGCTTGGAATAAAGAAAAGAATTTAAATTCTGATATCAAAGTATTAAAGAAAAAAATAGATGAAGCTAGATTTAAATTAGAACAAGCTGAAAATAATTATGATTTAGAGCAAGCTGCGATACTAAGACATGGAACTATTCCAAAACTTGAAAAAGAATTAGATGAATTAAATAAAAAACAAGAAAACAAAATATTGTCTGATACAGTTACAAGTGATGATATTGCCGGAATAATTGCAAAATGGACTAATATTCCTGTTACTAAGCTTATGTCTAGTGAAAAAGAAAAACTTCTTAATTTGGAAAATAATATGAGAAATAGAGTTATGGGACAAGATGAGGCTCTTCATTTAGTAGCATCTGCGATACTTCGTTCTCGTAGTGGTATTAAAGATCCTAATAGACCAATCGCATCATTCTTGTTTTTAGGTCCAACTGGTGTTGGTAAAACTGAAGTTGCGAAAACTCTTGCTTATGAATTGTTTGATGATGAGAAACATATTGTTAGAATTGATATGAGTGAGTATATGGAAAAATTTAGTGTTTCTCGTTTGATTGGTTCTCCACCTGGATATGTTGGATATGAAGAGGGTGGACAGTTGACAGAGGCAGTTAGACGTAATCCATATTCAATTGTTTTATTTGATGAAGTAGAAAAAGCCCATCCTGAAGTATTGAATTTATTACTTCAAATATTGGATGATGGTAGAGTTACTGATTCAAATGGTAGAGTTGTTGATTTTAAAAATACTATTATTATAATGACATCTAACCTTGGAAGTGAACATATATTAAATGGTGATAGTTCTAAAGTCATGGATGATGTAAAAGAGAGTTTTAGACCTGAATTTATAAATAGAATAGATGAAATTATTATATTTAATGCTTTAGATAAGGAATCTATTTATAAAATTCTAGATAAAATAATATATGAGATAGAAAATAGATTAAAAAATATGAATATTGAAATTGAACTTAGTGATAGGGCAAAAGATGAATTTATTAATAGAGGTTATGATATTAATTTTGGAGCTAGACCATTGAAGAGATTAGTTTCTAGAACACTTGAGACTGATCTTGCTAAAATGATTATAGAAAATAAAGTTAAATATAATAGTCATGTTTATGTGGATTATAATGGTACGTTTGAAATAAGTGTTAAATAATAATTTATGTTTTGTTTAAAAAACCATTCCTTTTGGGAATGGCTTTTTTGTTTGTATTTTTTTAATTGGTTTATTAGTCTTCTTTTGATATTGCACCTACTGGGCATGATGCTATGGCATCTTCTACTTCGCTTTTATTTTTATCGTCAATTTTATCTACTTTGACTTTTGATATTCCGTCATCATTGAAATCAAAAACATCTGGGCAAATTGAAACGCATGCACCACAACCTATGCAAGTATTTTCATCAACTTTTACTTTCATAATATCCCTCCTTGATAACATTTTATATTATAAAAATATTTAAGTAAATATTTTTCTTTTATTTTTATTTTATTTATGATAAAATTTAAAATAGAAGGTGAGTATTTATGGCAAGTAGAATGGATAGACATAATACTACCAATACTGTATCGAGAAGTAAACTTAATCAAGAATTATATGATAGTATTGGAAAGAATGAAAAAGAAATTGATTATAGTTATATTAATGTAAGTAATGCGATTGATATAAACGAAGCTAGAAATAATTCACATACTAGAGATGGATATAAAAAAATGCTTCATATTGATTCTGATTTTAATGTTCCAAAGGAACAACATGAATTAGATGAGTTTAATTACATATATAAAGATAAGGGAAAAAATATTTTTGATTTAGATAAATATTTAGCTGACGCTCATGAAAGGAGAAGTGATGATGAAAATGAAAGTATAAAAAAATTAGATGATGAGAAATATAATATATTAAATAAACGTGATAGTATTGAAAAATATAATAATAATAAAAAAGTTGTAAGGCCTAATGATAAGGCAATAAGAGAATTAATTGATACAATTACTTCAAAGACTTTAGCTGGTGAAATAGATAAAGCAACTACTGTTGATTTATTAAGTGATTTAATGGCTACTTCTATGATTGATAGAGTAGAGGCTCAACTTGATGATGATATTAATATTGATCCTGAAATTACAAGTGTTAGAGTAAAAGATAAAATGACTAATAAGCTTGAGGATATATCTCATGAAGTACTTGGTAATGATGAATTAAATGAAATTAAGAAGATAGAAGATGAAACTACATCAAATACTGTTATGAGGGTTGCTGATAAAGATTTTTATTCTAAATCTATTGAACTTTCTACTAAGGATTTTGATGATGGAATAGATGATTCTTTTAGTGAAAAGAAAAATAGTCATACTATTTTATTATTAATTATATTTATATTGGTTGTTATTGCGATTGCTGTTGGTGTTTATTATTTTGTTACGAGTTATTTACAATAGGGGTATTTATGGAGGAAAATATGAAAAGAAGCAATTTTGGTTTGATATTATTTTTATTGATTATAATTATTGGTTTGGTTGTTTATATTGGTTATGATAAGATGTATTCTTTTAGTAAAGATAGTAAAGTAGAAGATAAGAAAGAAATACAAGAAAAAGATGAAGATAAAGAAGAAGATAAGTTTGTTGAAATAGATGTCAATAATGAAATGATTAATACTTTACTTGGTTATACTAATCCTTATGGTTATAATTGTAAACCTTTTATGGAAAAATATGAGTCTGATAGTTTTTTAGTTAAAGATATGAGTGAGGAATATAAATTAATGCTTATAAGTAAAATGATAAATTATGCTTATTCTTCAGTAATTCCTGAATTTGTAATTAAAAATGCATATGAGACAGTATTTGGAAGTGGCACTTATTCTCATTTAGATAAACTTAAAGCTGGTTGTTTTAGTTATACATTTGATTTTGAGACTAAAACATTTAGTAAAGATAAAACTAGTGATGTATGTGGATGTACAAGTGGGCCTGGTAGTCCTATTAATATTGAATATATAATTAAGGCTGTTAGATTTAATGATAGAATAGAGATTGATACTAAAGTTGGTTTTTTTAGTAATTTTGTTTTATATAGTGATACTAAATATACAAATGAAGTTTATAATGCTAGTGATGTCTTAGGTTCTATAGAATCTTATTATTTATTAAGTGAAAAGTATGAGGAAATAATGAGAACTAATGATGATAAATTAAATACTTATAGATATACATTTTTATTAGATGATGATGGCTTTTATTATTATAATAAAGTTGAAAAAGTTAGTTAATATAGATTCTTTAATTTTTTTATACTATGATGAATAGAATATATGTTTTAAAGTTAATTATTATTTTAATGAATATGTAATAATATTTTTGAGTTTTCTTTAGAATTATAAGTTTGATTTGAATGAAAAATATGTTTAGATTCTTATTATGTAAATTGTTTAATTTAAAATTTTATAACTGGGAAGGCTTATATTTATTTAATTTATATGATTATGAAATATATTGTTTTTTGTTTGTTAGAAGATAAATTATTTACTTATTTGTATTTTTCTTTCTTTTTTGAATATTTTATTGTAAAATTTTATTGGTGATTAATTTGAAGTTTATTGTAGATGGTGTAGAATATCCTGTTAGAATAATATATAAAAATAATAAAAGATTGTATTTAAGAGTAAATAGTGATTTAGAAATAGTTGTTACTTGTAATAGATTATATACAATGAATTCTATTAAAAAGATTATTGAAGAAAAACAACTAGCTATTATTAAGATGATAGAGTCTGAAAAAATAAAGAATGATAATAATAGTGGTTTTCATTATTTAGGTAATAAATATAATATAATATATAAGAATATTAAGAATATAGAATTTGATGATAATAATGTTTATTTTAGTGAAGATTTTGATATAGATAAATGGTATAAAAAACAAGCTAGTTGTTTGTTTTTAGAACATTTGAATAATATACAATCAAATTATTCTAGAAAAACTCCACCTGTTAAGTTAAGAATTAGAAAAATGACAACTAGATGGGGTGTATGTAATACTAAGAGTAGGACTATTACTTTAAATTTGTATTTAATTAAAAGAAATACTAAATATTTAGATTATGTTATTGTACATGAGCTTGCTCATTTAATACATCCAAATCATTCCTATTTATTTTGGAGAGTAGTAGAAGAGAATATGGTCAATTATAAAAAATATGTTAAGGAAATGAAGGAGTTTTCATGATTAGTAGTGTTAATAATAAGAAAATTAAAAATTTAATTAAATTAAAAGATAAAAAATATAGAGATAAAGAAGGATTATATTTAGTTGAAACTTTTCATTTAGTTGAAGAGGCTTATAATGCTGGTGTTTTAGTTGAAGTATTAGTTTTATCTTCAGATAAGTTTTATGATGTTGAAACTACTCAAGTAAGTTGTGAGGTTATGAATAAATTATCTTCTTTAGATAGTATTTGTAATATTATTGGTGTTGTTAAAAAAGAAAAGAAAGATAATATTGTAGGTAATAGAATATTATTACTTGATAGAATTCAAGATCCTGGTAATTTAGGAACTATTATTAGAAGTGCTGTGGCGTTTAATATAAGTGATATTATTTTATCTTGTGATTGTGTTGATGTATTTTCTTCTAAAGTTATAAGAAGTAGTGAAGGTATGTTGTTTCATATTAATATAGTTAGAAATGATCTTGAAAAAGCAATAAATATAATAAAAAACAAAAATATTAAAATATATTCTACTGATGTTAATTTTGGAGTTAATCCAAGAAAATTAAGTTATGAAGATAAATTGAATTTTGCCTTGGTTGTTGGAAATGAAGGATCTGGAGTTAGTGAAAAAATAGATAGTTTGTGTGATATTAAATTACATATTCCTATGAGTGATAAATTAGATAGTTTGAATGTTGGAGTTTGTACATCTATTTTATTATATGAATTGAGTGATATTGATGAGTAATATTTATATTGGGAGAGTTTCTGGTACTCATGGTATTAAGGGAGAAATTAGAATTAAATCTGATTTTGAATATAAATCTTTAGTATTTAAAGTTAATAATTATATTGTTATTGATAAAAAAAAATATAAAATTAGAAGTTATAGAAAGCATAAAGAATTTGATATGGTATGTTTAGATGATTATGATAATATTAATCAAGTTTTGTTTTTAATTAAAAAAAATGTTTATATAGATAGAGATGATTATAATTTTAGTGATGTTATATTGGATGAAGATTTGTTGTGTTATGATGTAGTTTGCAATGATTTAGTTGGTAGAGTTTTGGATATATATTATGTTTCTAAATTAAATAAAATTATTGAAGTTAAATTAGATAGAATATATAAGATACCTTTTAATAGTCCATATATAAAAATAGATAAAAAAGATAAAAAAATATATGTAGAATTAATAGAGGGTATGTAGTATGAGGATTGATATATTAACGTTGTTTCCTAGTATGTTTGATGGAGTTATTAGTACGTCTATTATTAAAAGAGCTATTGAATCTAATAAAGTAAGTATTAATATTATTGATTTTAGAAAATATTCTAAAGATTTACATCATAAAGTTGATGATACACCATATGGTGGAGGTGCAGGTATGGTGCTTTCTATTCAACCTATATATGATTGTATTAATGATATTAAAACAGATGATTCATATATAATACTTACTTCTCCTAGAGGAAAAAGATATAATCAGAGTAAAGCTATTGATTTGAGTCAAAACAAACATATAATAATTATATGTGGTCATTATGAGGGAGTAGATGAAAGAGTAAATGAATTATGTGATGATATTATAAGTATAGGTGATTTTGTTTTAACTGGTGGTGAAATACCTGCAATGGCTATAACTGATTCAGTTGTAAGATTAATAGATGGTGTTATATCTAAAGAGTCTCTTGATAGTGAGTCTTTTAATGGTAATTTGTTAGATTTTCCTGTTTATACTAAACCATATGATTTTATGGGTATGAAGGTGCCTGATGTATTAATATCTGGTGATCATAAAAAAATAGATGAATATAGAAAAAGTCAACAATTATTGGTAGATAATAATTAATATATATATGGGTGGGTTTGTATGTTTAAATTAAATAAAAAAAAATTAAAAGGAAATACTAAATTAGATTTATCTAAAATTGATAGTTATCTTGCTTTTAGAATGAAGAATTGTGATGATATTGTTGTTAAAAAGATAAGAATATTTAATAAAAATATAGCTCATCCAATAGTATATAGAAGAGTATTAAAAAAATATAATAAGTTGATGTTTAATGTTTCTATGGTTTTAAATTATGAAATGTCATATCAGAGTTTGATGTTATCATTAAATATGATTGAGTCTTTTAAAAGAGAAATTAAAAATAAATATAGGAATTTTTTAAAGAAAGATGAGATACATGAAATGTCAAATACATTAAAGCAAATAAAGAAACAATTAACTCTTCAACTTAGAGGTTAATTATATGTAATTGATTATTATTTAGAAGGTGATATAATATATATATTACTTTTTATATGGGTGAGTTTATGGATAAAATAAAACATTTTAAAATAGAGTTAGATGATAAGATTAGGAAATGTAATTCTATATTTATATTGGGTCATAATGATCCTGATTTTGATTCTATTGCTTCTTGTATTGGTATGAGTGAGTATTCTAATGAGTTTAATAAAAATAATTATATTGTTGTTAATGATAAAGATATTGATATAGATAGTGGTGTTAAGAATATTATTGATATAAGTCGTAATAAATATAATTATATAGATAAAAATAAAGCAATTGAATTTATTGATGATAATTCTATACTTATTATATGTGATGTCAATCAACAATATAGAATAAGTTTAGGAGATTGTTTAGATAAATTTAAATATATATTTGTAATTGATCATCATATAGATAATGATGGTATTAAAAGTGATGGATTAGTTTCTAAAAGAAAGTATATAAATGATAAAGCTTCTAGTGCAAGTGAGATGGTTACTGATTTGTTAGAATTATCGCATGTTAATTATGGAGAATTTGTTGCGAATGCTTTGTTTGCGGGTATAAGACTTGATACTAAAAGATTTATTAAGAATACTACTACTAAAACATATGATATGATAAAAAGATTATTATTTCATGGTGCTAATCCTGATAAGATTAATAGATTGTTTTTGAGCGAGTTTGAAGAAGAAAGTATTATTTGTAAATTGATTTATAATAATGGGAATACTTTATTCAGTAAGTATAGTGAAGATATATTTAAAGAATATAATTTATCTTTTACTGTAAATAGAGAAATGCCTGATACAAATTATAAGAAAGTATATATAGCTAAAGCTGCAGATAAAATGTTAAAGATAAAAATGATTGATGCTTCTTTTGTAATAGGTAAAACATCTAATGGAACTGTTGTTAGTGCAAGATCAATGGGTGAATTTAATGTTGGAAATATATTGAGTAAATTAGAACATGGTGGTGGTAATTCTACAAGTGCTGGTGCAGTTAGTGATTTAGAACCATTGGAACTTGAAAGTAAAATTAAAACAATTATTGAAAATAGTTTGTCTTGTTATTATGAAAAAACTGATATTTATCCTAGTAAAGTAGTAAAAAAATAAGAGTAAAATTGTTAAAAAAATATTTCGTATTGTATAAATTATGGTAGAATTAATATAGAGGTGTGTAGGATGCAAGATATCTTTATGCGTTTTATTATTACTATAATTGCTATTTTACCTATTATAATAATATGTAAATATATTAATAGTAAAGATAAAAATAAGGAACCTTTAATTTTGCTTGTTTCTTGTTTTATTGCAGGTATTTTGTCTGCTTTTTTGACGTTGTTTTTATCTGATTTGTTATGTTACTTTTTTCCAATATTGAAAGTTAGTATGGAAAATTTAGATTTAATACATATGTTTTTGTATGCTACATTAATGGTTGGACTTATTGAAGAATTTTCTAAATGGATTATGATAAGAATTGTTGGATATGAAAATTATGAATATGATGAGATATATGATATGATTGTTTATGCTGTTTTTGTTTCATTAGGGTTTGCATGTTTAGAAAATATTATTTATGCAGTAAGCGAAGCTAATGTTGTAGAAGGAATAAAAGTTGCTCTTGTAAGAGCTTTGTCTGCTGTTCCTGCACATGCTTGTAATGCTGTATTTATGGGTTATTATTTAACACTTGCTAAGATATATCAAAGAAATAAAAATATAAAAAAAGAAAATCTTTATAAATTAAAAAGTATTGTTGTTCCTTCTTTACTTCATGGAATATATGATTTTTGTATTTCTAGTAATTATTTAATTTTTTTAATTTTGTTTATTGTTTTTATTATTTGGTTATATATTGAAACATTAGATAAAATTGATGTAATTTCAAAACAAAATGCTAAGATTAAGATAAAAGATAATAATAAGTATTGTAAGAAGTGTGGAGCTGTTATGAAAGATGATTATTGTGCTTTTTGTGGTAGTAATGACAATTATGAAAAAAATAAAATTTATAGAATGCAAGAGCATGAAATAATTTAATAATTTATTGATTAAGACTATATGTCTTTTTTTTATACTTTATTGTTTTTTGATTATTGTAGTGATAAAATATATTTGTTTGGAGGAGTAATATGTTAGAATTAAAGAAAATTAATGCTAAAGTTAAAGATAGTGATAAACAAATATTAAATAATTTATCTTTAAAAATTAATGATGGTCAGATACATGCAATCATGGGCCCTAATGGTACTGGTAAAACAACGATTGCTAATGTTATAATGAATCATTATAATTATGAATTAATTTCTGGTAATATATTGTTTGATAATAAAAATATTAATAATTTATCTACTGATGAGAGAGCAAGATTAGGTATTTTTTTATGTAACCAAGCTCCTACTGAAATAGAAGGCGTTTCGAATTCTGAATTTTTAAGAACTGCTCTTTCTTCTAAAACTGGCAGAAAGGTTAATTTATATACATTTATTAAAGATATGGAAGAAAATATGAAGTCTTTGGGATTAGATTCTTCTATGATGCATAGATCATTGAATGTTGGATTTTCTGGTGGAGAAAAAAAGAAAAATGAAATATTACAATTAAAAATATTAAAACCTAAATTTATTATTTTAGATGAACTTGATAGTGGACTTGATGTAGATAGTCTAAAAATAGTTTGTAGAAATATAAATGAATATAAAAATGAAAATTCTAATTGTTCAATTCTAATTATTACTCATCATCCTAAAATATTAGAATATATTAAACCTGATGTTGTACATATTTTAGATAATGGTATGATTGTTAAAAGTGGAGATTTAAGTTTGGCTTATAAAATAGAAGAAGAAGGATATAAAAATGAATGATTTAAATATAATTTATATATTGGAAAAAAATAGTAAATTGGATTTAAATTATGATATAGATAAAAATACTATTATTTATAATTATAGTGTTAATACTAGTTTAAATATTAATATTAATCTTGTTTGTGAAGGAGTATTTGTTAAATATTATTGTAATGTTATTAATTATGATAATAATATACATCATGTTATAGTTAAACATTTAGTTTCTAATACATGTAGTTATATTTATTGTCATGGTGTTAATGTTGATAATAATTCATTATTATTTTATATAGATGGTGTTATACCTAAGGGATCTAATAAGAGTACTAATTATCAAGATAGTCAGATAATTAATATTAAATTTGGTAAATCAAAAATATATCCTAATTTATTAATTGATGAGTTTGATACGTCTTCATCACATAGTGCTTATATTGGTAAGTTAAAAGATGAATATATGTTTTATTTAAATAGTGTTGGTATAAATAATAAAGATGCTAAACATTTGTTATTATATGCATTTTTAAATAATACAGATTCTATAGATAATGATAAAATTGATTTCTTTTTAGAAGAAATAGATAGGATATAGTATGAATAGAGAAGATTTTATAATGCTTAATAAAGATATTGTATATTTGGATAGTGCTTCAACTAGTTTGAAACCTAAGTGTGTAATTGATTCTATGAATGATTATTATTTTAATAATACTTCTAATATACATAGGGGTGAATATAATGAGGCTATTTTAAATAATAAATTATATGATGAGACTAAGATGGAAATAGCTAAATTTATTAATTGTGATAAAAGAGAAGTTATTTATACTAGTGGGTGTACTTCATCTATTAATATGTTTGTTTTAGGTTATATGAAAAAGTATTTAAAAAATGGAGATGTTGTTTTACTTAGTAAGTCTGAGCATGCTTCTAATTTATTGCCTTGGTTTAATCTTTCTAAAGAAATTGGTATTAAAATTAAATATATTGATTTAGATAGTGATTATAAGTTAGATTATTCTAGTATTGATAAATTAATTAAAGAAAATAATGTTAAGGTTATAAGTTTAGCTCATATAACTAATGTTATTGGTGATATTAGAGATATTAGTTATATTGGAGATATTTGTAAAAAAAATAATATTTTGTTTTGTGTTGATGCTGCACAGAGCATTCAACATGTTAAAATTGATTTTAAGAAATATAATATTTCATTTTTATCATTTTCTTCTCATAAGATGATGGGTCCTACTGGAATTGGAGTATTGGTTGGTAGATATGATTTACTTGAGAAAATGGAACCATTGTTTTTAGGTGGAGATATGAATTTAGATTTTGAGAGTGATTGTTCATATTCTTTTAAAGAAATACCAAGTAGGTTTGAGGCTGGGACTATGCCTATTGCCGAGGTTATTGGTCTTTTAAATAGTATTAAATATATTAATAATATTGGTGTTTTGAAGATACATAGTTATATTAAAGAACTTAGAGATTATTTAGTATCTGGTTTAGATAAATTAGATAATATTGTTGTATATAATAGAAATAGTGATAGTGGTATTGTTATATTTAATGTAGATAAGATATTTAGTCAGGATGTTGCGATATATTTGGCTCATTATAATATTTGTGTTAGGGCTGGAAATCATTGTGATAAGATATTAAAAGATGAACTTGGAGTTAGTAATACTGTTAGAGTTAGTTTATATTTATATAATAATAAGGAAGATATAGATAAATTACTTAATGCATTAAAAAATATAGATAAAATATATGATATTATTTTATAAACTTTGTCTTTTTGATGAAGTTTTTTTGCTTTTTTGAAATTATATAATTTTAATGAAAAAATCATTAAATATTTTTATTAATTATGTGATAGAATATATGTAATGGGAAGTGGTATAGTGGATGATAAAATAAGGAGAGAAATTATATTAGATAATTATGAGAGTCCTTTTCATAAGGGGTTAGTTGATGATAATGGATATAAGAGAGTTAGTTATAAGAGTCAGACTTGTATAGATAATCTTGATTATCAGATTAAAATAGAGGATAATATAGTAAAAGATATTAGATTTGATGGAGATGCTTGTGCTATAGCGACTTCTTCATCTTCTATTATGATTAATAATTTGATTGGTAAGAGTGTTGATGATGTTAGAAGGATTCTTTATAATTATAAGAATATGATTGAAGAAAAAGATTATGATAATAAAATAATTGGTGAGTTAGAAGTATATTCTAATATATCTAAGCAACCTAATAGAATTAATTGTGCTTTGATATGTTGTAATGCTATAGAAGATGTTATAAAAAATTAAATTAGGAGTTAATATGAAAAAAAGAATATTTATTGGAAGTATAATTATTGTTGTTTTATCTTGTTTGTTATATACTTGTTATTTATTTGTTTATAAGAATTCAAGTAAATTAAAAATAGAACTTGTTGGTAAGTCTGTTATTAAACTAAATTATAGTGAAAAATATGAAGATGAGGGTGCTAAAGCAAGTTATGATGGTAAGAAAATTGATGTTAAGACAACATCTAATGTTAATTATGATAAATTAGGTTCTTATACTATTTCTTATAGTGTTAATTATAGTGGCATGAGTAAAAAGATTATTAGAAAGATTAATATTGTAGATAATAAAGAACCTGAGATTAAATTAAATGATGAAGATAGTATTATATTAAATATTGGAAAAGAGTATGAGGAGCCTGGTTTTGTAGCTATTGATAATTATGATGGCGATATTACAAGTAAGGTTAGTGTTTCTAACAATATTGATGTAAATAATTTAGGTGATTATGAAGTTGTTTATAGTGTTAGTGATTCTAGTGGAAATAAAAATGAAGTTACTAGAAAGGTTAGTGTTGTACCTAAACCAGTTATTAATAATCAAGGTATTGCTGTTTTAAATTATCATTTTTTTTATCAAGATGTAAGTGAGGGTTGTGATCAGATTATTTGTACTCAGATGGATAATTTTAGAGAACAATTACAGTATTTAAATGATAATGGTTATAAGACATTAACAATGAAAGAGTTTGTTGCTTGGATGTATGGGGAGATTGATTTACCTAAAAAAAGTGTGTTATTAACTATTGATGATGGATGGCTTGGTACAAGTAAAATTAATGGTAATCATTTAATTCCAGCCTTAGAAGAATATAAAATTCATGCATCAATATTTTTAATTACTGGTGATTGGGATATTGAAAATTATAGAAGTGATTATTTAGAAGTTTATTCACATACTCATAATTTGCATAGAGAACAATATTGTGGTCATGGTAGAAGTAAAGTTAATTGTGTAAGTTATGATGAACTTGTTAGCGATTTAAAGACATCTAATGAGGAAACTGGTAATAATTTAGCTTTTGCTTTTCCATATTATGAGTTTACTAATACTTCTATGAAAGCTATTAAAGATGTTGGTTTTAAAGTTTCATTTTTAGGTGGAGATAAGAAGGCTACTCGTTATAATGATAAGTGGATGATACCTAGATATGTTATGTTGATTGATACAAATATGGATGATTTTAAGAATATGATTAGTTAGTAGGTGGTTCCATGGAGATAGTTGGACTTGATAGAAATAAAATAAAAAAAATATCTAAAATAAAAAATGAGGATAATAAGACTTTAGATTATAGACTTAAAAGTTATGAATTATTTAAAAAATTTGATATGCCTTGTTTTGGACCTATGCTTAATATAGATTTTGATGATATAATTTATTATAAAAGTGATGTTGATAGTGATAAGATAACTAATGATTGGAATTTGATGTTGAAACCTATAGAAACTCAAATGAATAAACTTGGTGTTATTGAATCTGAAAAATATATGTCTGGTAATAGTGTTCAATGGGAATCTGAGATTGTATATCATAATATGTTAGAAGAAATAAAAAATAAAAATGTTATTTTTACTTCAATTGAATATGGTATGAAAAATTATCCTGATATAGTTAATAAGTATTTTGGTAAAATTGTTAAAAGTGAAGAAAATAAATTTACTGCATTAAATGGTAGTGTTTTTTCAGGGGGTGTATTTATATATGTACCACCTAATACTGTTTTAGATAGACCACTTCAGAGTTATTTTAGGATTAATTCTGGTAATATTGGACAATTTGAAAGAACTTTAATTGTGGTTGATGATAACAGTTCTCTTCATTATATAGAAGGATGTAGTGCACCTGTTAATAGTGAGTCTTCTCTTCATTGTGGAGTTGTTGAGATATATGTTGGAAAAAATGCTCATTGTAGATATTCAACTATTCAAAACTGGTCTAAGTCAGTTTATAATTTAGTTACACAGAGAGCTCTTGTTGAAGAATTTGGTAAAATGGAGTGGGTAGATGGTAATATTGGATCTATGGTTACTATGAAATATCCTTGTTGTATACTAAAAGGGAATTATTCTAGTGGTTCTTGTATTACTATTAGTTATGCTCAAAATGGTCAAATTCTTGATAGTGGAGCTAAGATGATACATTTAGGTAAACATACAACAAGTAATATATTGTCTAAATCTATTTCTAAAAATGGTGGTAATGCGTCATATAGAGGTAAAGTATATATAGATGAGCTTGCTACAGAGAGTCATAGTTTGGTTAAATGTGATACTATGATTCTTGATGAGTTTTCTAAATCAGATACATATCCTAATAATATATGTGATAATAATTCTAGTGTTTTAGAGCATGAAGCTGTTGTTTCTAGGGTTAATCCAGATACACTTTATTATTTAGAATCTAGAGGAATTGATGAGGAGCATGCAACAGAGTTGATTGTATCTGGATTTTTAGAAAAATTTAGAGATGAGCTTCCTATGGAATATGCAGTTGAATTAAATCAATTAATTAAAAGAAATTTCTAAAAAACAATGTCTTTTATAGATATTGTTTTTTTTAAGTTTATTATTGACAAAGAATTGATTTATGCTATATTATATGTTGCAGGTGAGGTGGGGATATAGTTGAATGATTTTATTGAGATAGCTTATAAAAATATAATTAATTTTTTAAGTTGTCCTGAAGTTATATTTTATATTTCAAATAATTATGTTAGTGATGAAGATATAAAAAAATTATATAATAAATGTATTGATGTTGATGATAATAATTCTGATTGTAAATATAAATTATTTATTAGAATATTTAATAATGAACTTGGTAAGTTTAAAGATAGTTATAAATATAAAATTATCAGTAAAGATATGCAGTTAATATATAAGTATATTGGTCTTCCTATTCATGATGAGATTATTGGAAAATATGTTGATTATGAGAGTGATGATAAATTTGTTTTAACAAAATATGATTTATCTGGGTCTGATGAGAGAATTTATTATAATTATAATGGTAATTATAAGGTACTTATAAAAGATTCTAGTATTATATTTGAAAGTTGTAATTGTTATAATAAGGTTATTTCAAGTGATTTTGTTCTAAAAAAAGAAAAGACTAATAGATTAGAAATTGATATATTTAACGATGATTGTTGGAATAGTTGTGAAGATAAAAGTTTATTGTTAAAAAACGGATTAGTAGTTGATTATATTAAAAATGAAAAAAATGGAAAAAAAGAGAAAGTTTATATGAGGTAAAAAGATGAATAATAATGCTAAAAAAAAATATTTAGAAGATAAATATAGGGGTAAGATAAGAAAGCTAATTAGAAAGCCTATTTTTTCTAAAAGTTTTATTAATAAAAATGGTGTTGATGGAACTTTTCATGATGTAATATATAAAGTTTTAGGATTTACTTATGCTAATATTACATCTGAAGAAAATGAAGAGAAAAAAATGGATATGATAAATAGGTATGCTATAGCATCTAAATTATATTGGGATGAAGTTTATGATTTTCAAAATTCTTATGAGATAGGTGTTTGGGCTAATGATGTTAGTAGAATTAACAAGTTTTTTAAGCCTTATGACAAATATAGTGAAGAATGTATGAATTATATAGAAGATTTTGATAATTTTTATTATTGTATGAATTGTGCTAGTAATTCTAGTCTTGCTGATACTAGGATATATTCTTATAATGTAGATAATAATGAATATAAAATATATTTAAATAATGATGAGATTGCATTTGTTAATACAAAGTATAATAAGGTTGGTAGTAGTGGAGATGTAGATTTTATTAATATTATTGAGAAAGAAATAGATATTAAAGATGAAAAACATTTATTAGATAAGATTGTTGTTAAGCATACATTAAGAGAATCTAATTTATTATCTAAAAATAATAAAGTAATTAAAAAATTTAGTAGTCCTGCTAATGTTAAAACTTATGTATTTTTAAATAAAGATGATTATAAAAATTTCAAATCATGTGATGAATATAATAAAGTATTGAATAAGGAAAAGTAATAATAGGTTTGTTACTTTTTTTATTTTTTGTGTTTTATCTGTTTTACATTTATTTAAAAGTATGGTAAAATTCTTATAGATTTAGAGGTGGATTTTATGTTGATTATGGCTGTTAATGCAGGATCATCTTCGTTGAAATTTTCTATACTTGATATGGAAAATAATAATGTAATATCTAGTGGTAATTTTGAGAGAATAGGAATAGAAGAGTCTTTTTATACTATTAAATATGATGATAATAAGATAAAAGAAATTATAGAACTTCCTAATATTTCTGTTGCGGTAAAAATATTGTTTGATAAATTGATTGCTTTAAATATAATTAATGATTTAAATGATATTGATGCAGTTGGTCATAGAATAGTTCAGGGATTGGATGTTTTTAAAGAATCGTGTTTAATTAATGATGATGTTATTAAGAAACTTGATGAGATTAAGGGCTTTGCTCCTTTACATAATCCTAAGAGTTTAGAGACAATACTTGCTTTTAGAGATGTTGTTCCTAATACTCCTATGGTATGTGTTTTTGATACTTCATTTCATCAGAGTATGACAGAGGATACTTTTTTATATGCTGTTCCATATGATTGGTATACAAAATATTCTGTTAGAAAGTATGGTGCACATGGTACGAGTCATAGATATATAGCTCGAGAAGTTGAAAAAATACTTGGTAAAAAAGAATTTAAATTAATTAGTTGTCATCTTGGAAGTGGTGGCTCAATTTGTGCAATTAAAGATGGTAAGTGTGTTGATACTTCTATGGGATTTACTCCTCTTGCGGGTATTATGATGGGAACTAGAAGTGGTGATATAGATTCTTCTTTAATACCATATATAATGTCTTGTGAAGGTAAAAATTGTTTTGAAGTTATAAATGATTTAAATACTAATAGTGGATTATTGGGTGTTTCTGGTGTTTCTTCTGATATGCGTGATATTGACAATGCAATAGAAGAAGGAAATCATAGAGCAGAACTTGCTAAAGAAAAGTATGTAAGACGTGTTGTTGATTATATTGCTCAGTATTATGTTTTACTTGGTGGAGTTGATGTTATTGTTTTTACTGCTGGTGTTGGTGAAAACAATGCGGATACAAGAGAAAGAATTGTAAAATGTTTGGATTGTCTTGGTGTTAAATTGGATAAAGAAAAAAATAATACACATGATTTTTCAATTATTTCAAGTAAAAATTCAAAAGTTCTTGTTTATATAATTCCTACTGATGAAGAAAAAATGATATGTTTGGATACACAAGAGATTGTAAATAAGATAAATAATTAGATTGGAGATAGAATGCAAAATAAATTATACGAAATTATAAAAAAATATGATACTATTGTTGTCGCAAGACATATTGGAGTTGATCCAGATGCTCTTTGTAGTCAGCTTGCAGTTAGAGATTCTATTAAATTGACTTTTCCTAAAAAGAAGGTATATGCTGTTGGTAGTGGTTCTAGTAAATTTAACTTAATTGGTAGTTTAGATAAAGAACCTGATAGTTATGAAGGAGCCTTACTTATTGTTTGTGATACTCCTGATAAAAAAAGAGTGGATATTTCTAGTTTTGATGGTTTTTCTTATAAGATTAAAATAGATCATCATCCTTTTGTAGAGAAATTTTGTGATTATGAAATAATAGATATAAAAAAATCTTCTGCTTGTGAAATAATATTGGAAATGTTTGAAAAATCTAAATTTAAAATGAATAAAGATATTTTTGAATATTTATTTATGGGACTTGTTTCTGATTCTAATAGATTTTTATTTGATACTTGTACTTATAAAACTTTTGCTTTAATATCACGTTATTTAAAAAAATATAAAGCAACTTTAGAAGATATGTATGCTAGATTATATTTGAGACCTTTATCTGAAGTTAGATTAGAAGGTTATATTCAAAATAATATGGTTGTTACTAAGAATAAATTAGGATATGTAAAAATTACAGATGACTTGTTAAAAAAATATGATTGTGATAGTGCTTCGCCTGGTAATATGATTAATAATTTTAATTATATTGATGGTATTATTGTTTGGGTAACTATTACTGAAGATGTAAAAAATGAAATAGTTAGATTATCTATTAGATCTCGTGGACCGGCTATAAATGAGATTGCTATGATTCATGGTGGTGGAGGACATAAGATGGCAAGTGGTGTTAGGGTTAAAAATTTTGATATTGCGATGGATGTTGTAAAAGATCTTGATAAATTATTAGAAGAGTATAATAGGAAGGTGAATTTATGAGTTTGATTAAGGATGCTAAATTGGATATTATCGCAACTAGAAATTCACAATATCCTTTAGGAGATAAGCCTGAATTTTTACTTGTTGGTAGGAGTAATGTTGGTAAAAGTAGTTTTATAAATACTATTTTATCTAGAAAGAATCTTGCACATACTTCTTCTAATCCTGGTAAGACTCAAACTTTAAATTTTTATTTGGTAAATGATAGTTTTTATTTAGTTGATGTTCCTGGATATGGATATGCTGCGGTAGATAAAAAAATGCAAGCAAAGTTTGGTAAAATGATAGAAGAGTATTTGGAAACACGTGATAATTTAAAAAGAGTTTTCTTATTAGTTGATTTTAGAAGGGTTCCAACTGATGATGATGTTTTAATGTATAATTTTTTAAAATATTATAATGTACCTGTTACTGTGGTATTTACTAAGGCTGATAAAACTTCTATAAGAACTCGTCAAAATATTTTAAATGAAAGTTTAAAAAAATTGGATTTAGTTTTAGGCGATGATGCTGTTATATTTTCAAGTGTTACTAAGTTAGGTAGTAAGGAAGTTATTAGTAAAATAGATAGTGTTTTAAGTGATGTGAGTGCTATATGAGATTAGATAGTAAAAAGAAAAAGATTATTTTAATTACTTTATTATTAGATGTTTGTTTGATTATTTGTGTTGTTATTCTAAAACAAGAATATGATAAAGCTTTATTTGAAAAAAATATTGGTAAATTATATGATTTAGATGTAAGATATGGTAATTATATGACTCAAAATATGTCTAATGGTGTATATAATCGTGTTGAAAAAGCAATTAAAGATTATATGGATGATTATCAGAGTAAATTAAATGATTTGAATAAACTAATGTCTGAAAATAATTTGAATAATATTTTGTCTATAGAATATCTTTCTTCTAATAATGATAATTTAGTTAATGTTTTAAATGATGTTAATAGTTATAAGATGATGATAAATGATAAAATAAATGAATTAGTATATTTAAGTAGTCGTGATGGAATAAATAATAATATTTATTATTATACTGATGATTCTTATTATATTAATTTATATAAGAAAGTGTTTAAGTTTGATTTAGAAAAGAATATTTTTGAGTTAAATGAAAAGAAAATTAATACTAATTATGTTTTAAATATATATATAGAGGCAATTGATTTTTTAAATAATAATAAAGATAATTATTTATTTGAAGATGGTAAATTGCAATTTAAAGAACAGGATTTATTAGATAGGTATAATGCAATTGTTTCTAAAATAAAAGGATAGAATGAAAAAATACACATTAATTATTGTGTATTTTTTATGATGTTTTTTATTTGTTTATTAAATTCTTCTTTTGTTATTGTTTTGTTTTTTAATCTTGATTGTAATAGTGAAATTGTTTTTTCTTGCATTTGCTTTTTATTTAATGGATTTGTGTGATTATATTCGTTTATATCTTTTGTGTAAATATTATTATGTTTTGTTTTTTTTAGACTATCTATGAAATTATCTCTATTTTCTTTAACTTGTTTTTTTAGATTATCGTTTATTTTATTATCTATAATCATCTTCTTCGCTCCTGTTTTTAAATTGTATTATAATAGGTGTTCCTTCTAACTCAATATTTTTTCTTAATTCATTTTCTAAGTATCTTTCATATGAGAAATGTACTAAGCCTTTATCATTTACTCTAAATGTATATTTAGGTGGCTTTGTTCCTGTTTGAGATACAAAAAATATTTTTAATCTTTTTGTTTTATATGATGGGGGAATATGTCTTTGTGTTGCATCTTGTATTATTTTGTTTAATATAGAGGTTTTGATTTCTCTTTTTATGTTATTTTCTACTATTTCAACTGCATCAAAAATAGTATTTATTCTTTTTTTTGTTTTAGCTGATGTAAATACAAATTTTGCATAATCTGCAAATTTGAATTCTTCTTTTAATACTTCTAGTTGTTTATCTATTGGTGTATCTATTAGATCTTGTTTATTTGATAGTATTATTAAACCTTTTCCATTTTCTATAGCATATCCTGCGATGTGTTTGTCGTGTTCTTTTACTTTCTCTTTTGCATCTATTACTAAAATACATATATCTGATTCTTCAATTGATTGTATTGTTCTTATATATGAGTATTTTTCTATATCTTCATAAATTTTTCTTTTTTTTCTTAATCCTGCAGTATCAATTAAAATATAATCTTTGTTGTTTACTTTTATTTTTGTATTTATACTATCTCTTGTTGTACCTGCAATATCTGATACTAATAGTCTATCTGAATTTAAAAGTGAGTTTACTATAGAACTTTTACCAACATTTGGTCGTCCTATTATTGCAATTTTTGTTGTTTCTTTTTCTTCTTTTTTACTTTTTTCTATGTCTTTTGTTATTTCATCTAATAATTCATATATTCCATTATTATGTATTGCGCTTAATTGTAATATTGTATCAAATCCTAGTGAATAGAAGTCATATATGTTATTATTTGTTTCTTTATTGTCTATTTTGTTTATTGCGACAATTACTTTCTTTTTTGATTGTCTTAATATTTTGGCTACTATTTGATCTTCGTTTGTTAATCCTATTACTCCATCTACTAGGAAAATTATTTCATCAGATTCGTTTATTGCTAGTTCACTTTGGGCTTTTATTTGTTTATCTATTGGAAGATTTGAAGATGTTATACCACCTGTATCTATAAGATAGAATTCTTTATCATTGTAATTTACTTTTTCAACTATTCTATCTCTTGTTATGCCTTCTATGTCTCCTACAATTGATTTTCTTTTTCCTACTATTTTATTAAATAGAGTTGATTTGCCTGTATTAGCGTGTCCTACGATAGATATTTTTTTCATAAACATCACCAATATTATTTTATCAAAAATCTTATTAAAAATCTATTTGTTTTGTTAATTTATATAATTTATAATAAAAAATGATATTTTTGTGAAATTATTAAATTATGATTTTTAAATTAAAAAAATATGTTATACTTTAAGTTAGAAGTGGAGATGGTATTTTATGGATTTAGAAGAAAAAAAGCAAGAGGAAGAATGGTATGATAATCCTAGTATTGTTACTACAATATTATGTGGACTTGTATTATTAATTGTTATTATTAGTCAGTCTATGGCTGTAAATAGTGATTTATCTACTATTGATATAATTAGGAATATATTAAATCATAATAGTATATATTTATTGATGCTTATATATTTTGCGTTATTGAAAACTAAATTTGGTATTAAATATTTTGATTATATGAATGTATTAATTATTATTTTATATTTGATAACTACTTTTACATCTGTTTTAACTTTATTTCAGAGTTTTAGTTTATCTAATTTTATTGGATTATTATTACATGTTGTTTTAATAATATATATGATTCATACTTTTTTGAGAGATACTAGATTTTGGAAAGAATTTAGATTAAAAAATTCTATGTTTAATGAATTTAAGAATATTGATTTGTTCTGGACTATTGTTGTATTGTCAACTATAGATTTGTCTATTAATTTGGTTTTTTCTTTAACTTATACGGGTGTTGTTATTAGTGTATTTGATTGTATATATTATATTTTATTTGCTAGATATATATATTTATATAGGGAATATTTAGATAAAAAGAATATTGGTGTTTCTAAAAGTAGGAAAGTTGAAAAAGTAAATTTAGAGAAAGCTGTTGCTGATAATAAAGTTGTTGAGAATAAAAAAATAATTAAGGTTAATAAAAATGGCCTTTTTGATAGGCTTAATAGTTTTGCGGATGATTTGTTTTTAGAAAATGATTCTGATATAGTTAATGATAATAGTGTTGATAGTAATATAGAGAATACTAATATAGAAAAGATTAATAAAGAAGAAAGTGTTATTATAGAAGAGGCTGTTGTAGAAGATAATTCTAGTGAAGATGTAAGTATAGATAATATTGATAATAATATTAATGATAATGAATTAGTTAATAATATATATGATAGTAATGAAGAGAGTATAAAAAAACTAAAAGATGATATAAAAACTGATGAAGAAAAAGATGCTGGTGCTAAAAAAAATAAGAAAAAAAGTAGAAGCTCTACTAATAAAAATAAAAAAGTTGGTGATAAATAATGAATATGTTTGATGATATTAGTTCTGAAAAAAAAGATTTACCTAAACTTGGTAATGTTGTTTCTGATGTATCAAGTTATAATTATAATTTTTATGAGAGATCTGCTGTTGTTATTGGAATAATATTTTTTGTTTTAGGTATTATTTTAGGAAATATATTTCCTGCATGTGGTTCTTCTTCATCTATTTATTCAACTCAATGTAGCGATACAGTATTTAATTTTTCACTTACTTTAATTGTTTGGTTTTCTTCATTTATTTTATGTATATTTATATTTGGTTTGGGTCAGATTATTGATTTACTTAATAGAATATATAAAAAAATTGACAAAATATAATGTTTTTATTGCAATCTTTATAAAAGTATGCTAATTTTAATTTGTAAGCATTGTTTATGCTTAAATAGGAGGTAATAGAAAATGAAAAAATCAGAGTTAATTGAAGCTGTTGCTGAAGCAACTGGATTAACTAAAGCAGATGCTACTCGTGCATTTGATGCTACTTTTGAAGTAATTAAAGAAGGATTAAAGAAAGGTGAAAGAGTTCCTGTTGCAGGATTTGGTACTTTCAATGTTTCTAAGAGAGCTGCACGTACTGCTCGTAATCCTAGAACTGGTGAAGAAGTTAAGGTTGCTGCTAGAAAAGCAGTTACATTCAAAGCTGGAAATGCTTTAAAAGAAGCTGTTAACTAATATTATGAAAGAGTGTACTTAGTTACACTTTTTTAATTAAGGAGATTTTATGAAAAAAATAATTATTGTTTTTATTGAGATTTTATTTATACTTTTATATTATTATATGTTTTTACCACCAATTAATTTTCATTCTTTTGGATTTTGGTTCTTTATGTTTATTAGTATATTACTTTTATTTGTTATGAGTTTAATTTATTCTTCTATATCTGGAGTTAGGGTATTATTTAGAAATGATAGAAAAGTTGATTTTGAATTAACTAAAATATCTATGTTACTTGGTGGCTTTTGTGGTGCTTTGTTTATATTATTATTGATTGTTAATTTCTTTTCTAGTCCAGTATTTAATGCTAAAAGTTATTCTAAAAGAATTAGTGTTGATGAGAATGGTAATTTTGACAAAGATTTTGATGAAGCTGATTTCAATGCTATCCCATTAATTGATAGATTATCATCTGAAAAGTTAGGTGATAGGGTTATGGGTAAGATGAAAGATTTGGTTTCTCAGTTTTATGTTTCAAATCAATATACTCAAATTAATTATAATGATTCTATTGTCAGAGTTACTCCATTAGAATATGCTGGTTTTATTAAATGGATTTCTAATTCTAAACGTGGTATTCCATCATATATTATTGTAAATTCTGTTACTGGTAAATCTGAAATGGTTAATTTGGATAAAGGCATGAAATATATGCCTAGTAGTTTTTTTAATAAAAATTTAATGAGGAAACTAAGATTTTCTTATCCTACTGAATGTTTTGGAGATTCTAAGTTTGAAATTGATAATGATGGTAATCCGTATTGGATTACTCCAACATATACATATACTGCGATAGAATTAAAGAAAAAAGTTACTGGTGTAGTAATACTTGATCCTATAACTGGTAAATCTAAAAAATATAAGATTAAAGATATTCCTACTTGGGTTGATAATGCATATTCTGCTGATTTATTAATAGAACAAATAGATGATTGGGGTACTTATAAAGATGGATTTTTAAATTCTATATTTGGACAAAAAGGTGTTGTTAATACAACAAGTGGTTATAATTATTTGGCTATGAATGATGATGTTTATATGTATACTGGATTAACTTCTGTTTTAAGTGATGAATCTAATTTAGGATTTGTTTTATCTAATCTTAGAACTGGTTATACTACATTTTATTCTGTGCCTGGAGCTGAAGAGTATTCTGCTATGGATTCTGCACAGGGTCAGGTACAACAAATGAAATATGTATCAACATTTCCATTACTTATTAAATTAAATGGACAACCTACATATTTAGTTAGTCTAAAAGATAATGCTGGACTTGTTAAAATGTATGGATTTATTGATGTAGAAGATTATCAGAAAGTTGTTGTTACTAATGCTTCTTTGGGAATAAAAAAAGCTGCTCAAAACTATCTTGATTCATATGGAGATGAGGATGTTACTAGTACTATGATAGATAAAGATATAATTGTTAAAACAATTACTCCTGTTAGTATTGATGGAACAACGTATTATTATATTTTAGATAGTGATAATAATAAATATAAAGTTTCTATTAAAGTTTATGATAATTTACCATTTATTAAAGAAAATGATGTATTAAAAATAACTTATAAAGATAAAGATGAAGAAATAAAGATTATTAATAAAATAATTAATTGAATTAGTATATTTTTAAATATACTTTTTCTTTTGAAAAATTTTGTGATATTTGGTTGAAATAAATGTAAAAATTTTATATACTTTTATTAATGATATTAGGAGTGAATTATGAAAAATAATATTGATATTAGTGTTAATACTCAAAGTAGTATTAAAATTAGTATAAATGGTATCGTAATATATTTTGATCCTTATAAGATAGATGATGTTAGGAAAGATGCTGATTATATTTTTATAACTCATCCTCATTATGATCATTTTGATATTAATTCAATTAATAATGTTATTAAAGATAGTAGTATAATTATTGGACCTAGTTGTATTAATGATATTGATATTGATTATAAGGTTAAACCATTAGATAAATTTAGTATTTCTAATATTAGTGTTAGTTGTAGATATGCTTATAATATAAATAAAGAATATCATAAAAAAGAATATAATTGGGTTGGTTATATTATAGAGGTTTTTGGTGTTAGTTTTTATATTGTTGGAGATAGTGATGTATTAGAAGAAAATTGTGATATTGATGTAGATTATTGTTTTATACCTATTGGTGGAGTATATACAATGGATTATATAGAAGCTAGTAATTATATTAATAATATTCGTCCAAATTATGTTATTCCTACACATTATGGTAGTATTGTTGGTGATAAGAATTTAGGAATACTATTTAAAGATAGATTAGATGATAATATTGATTGTTTAATTAATATTTATTAGGAGGACTATGAGTGTTAAAAAGAAATTGAAGTTAAAAAGACCAATTATTATATTTTTTGAAATTATTATTGCTATATTGATGATATTAGGTGTCTTTTTTGTATATTATCAAATACAGATTAATAATATAGTTAAGATTGGTTATTCTAAGGATGCTAGTATAAAGATTTATGAGTTAAAGCAAACTAAATTTGTTGAGGGTATAGGTTATAATAAAACTGTTGAAAAAGCTTTTATTAGTAAAGATTTTAAGGAGAAAAATTTAAAATATTATTCTAATATAGATTATCATGAACAAGATCATTTGATTAGTAATATAAATACTCTTGTAAAAAAAGGATATTCTATTAAAGAAATTAATTTGATATTTGATCATGGAAGTGATGAAGATGTTAGTTATTTTACTGGACTTGATAAACAAAGATATGTTGAAGATTTTTTGAGATTTGATTTTTCATATTTGAATAGATTTGAGAGATATGTTAAATATTCAATGGAATCTGGCGAAAAAGATGAGGATTGTGTTGTATATATTAATTTAGATTTAGATAAAGAAGTTTATGCAGAACCTAATATAGTTAGTAAATTTGACTATAATATACTTGTTAATAAACATTATAAATTATCTGATGATTTTAAAGTTGATAATTTA
>CADCRC010000112.1 GCA_902803795.1 uncultured Erysipelotrichaceae bacterium
GTAGGAGATACAAAAGAAGTAGAATTAGAAGGATTTGGAACTCATACTGTTAGAATATCTAATATGTCAACACCTGATGAATGTTCTACTGAAGGATTTAGTCAGACAGCTTGTGGTTTTGTAGTAGAATTTGCAGATATAGTTGCATTAAAAAGAATGAACCCTGGTGGAGCAGGATATTCTAACCCTTATGAATTAGGACATGAAAACTATGGAAGCTGGGAATACTGTGAGTTAAGACCTTATATTAATGAAACTATTTATATTTCATTACCTTTAGAGCTTAAAGAAGTAGTAATAGATACAAAAGTCATAACTGGACACGGTAATCAAGATAGTAATAATTTTACAACTACAGATAAATTATATTTATTGAGTGGAACTGAAGTATTTGCAAGATCATCAGACGACACAGCAGGTGAATTTACTAGACAATTAGATTATTATACTGTGGAAAATGTAACATCCACAACTAATACCAATATACCTACAAAGCTTTATGAAGGTACATCATCTAAATGGTGGCTTCGTAATCCATATAAATTTAATGCTGGATTTACAATTGTACAATATTCTGGTTATTATGATTATGGCTATGCATCAACAGAATTATATGGTGTTTCTCCAGCTTTTAGAATTGGCTAGTAGATATTAACCTTTAGTTCAATTTTCAAAATCAAATGTTGAACAAAAAGATTTAACAAGTAGAATATTCAGAAGGAAAAATTAATATATATATTTATAATGTAAGCTGGAGATGTTACAATTTTGAATTTTTTTATGTATTAAAAATCATGTAAAAATAGATAATATGTGATACAATTATTAAAGTAAGATATAAGATAGGAAACTAAATAAAAAATATAAAGAAAGGATTGAAAAAATGGATTTTTTAGAATTAGCTAAATCAAGATATTCAACAAGAGATTTTAGTAATAGACAAGTAGAAGATGAAAAATTAAAAAAAATTTTAGAAGCAGGAAGGATTGCTCCAACAGCAAAAAATATGCAACCTATTAAAATATTAGTTGTAAAAGATAACACAAAATTAAATGATATATTATTTAATTATAATGCTCCTGTTAATTTAATTGTATGTTGTGACACCAATAATACTTCAAAAATATCAATTGATAATAATTATGATTGTGGAGATATGGATGCAAGTATTGTAGCATGTCATATGATGTTAGAAGCAACAGATTTAAAAGTCAATAATATATGGCTTAGAGGATTTGATTCAAACAAAATAAGAGAAGTTCTAAATCAGCCAAATAATATAAAGCCTGTTTGTGTTATTGCATTAGGATATGATAATGAGGGATACACTCCTAATGAAAGACATTATATAAGAAAAGAAATAGATGAAATTGTTGAATTTATATAGTATAATATAAGTAATTTATAGTATTTTATAATTAGTAAGGAAGATATTATGAAAAAAAAGACAAAAATAAGACTAATATTATTAATTATCATTTTTATTCTTGGAACAATATTAGGATATATTATATATACTAATTATAAATTACAAGAAAGTTATGATGATAAATTATTTCCAAAAACTTATATAAATGATATAGAAGTATCTAATTTAAAACTAAAAAATATAGATAAAGTATTAGATAATTTAGAAACAGAATTATTAACAAGAAAACTAATTTTAAAAGGAAACAATAAAGACTATACATATACATTAAAAGATTTAAATATTTCTATTAATAAAGAAGAAGTAAGAAAAAAGATGATTAAAGATCATGATAAATTAGATGTATTAGAAAGATTAAAAGAAATTAGAAAACCAAGTAAGAAAAAATATAAATATGAAATAATTTATAAAAGTGATGATATATTGAATTTTGTAAATAATTTAAAAAAACAAGTTGATACTGAATCATCTCAAGGTGGACTTATAATGACTGATACAAGACAATTATATTATCAAGAATCAACATCATCATATTATTTAGATTCTGAGGATGCATATAATAAAATTGTTGCAGAAATAAGTAATGAATTTTCTAATTTAGTTATAAATTTATATGGTAGTAGTGATACACCAACTGATAATGTTTTACTAAAAACAATTAATACTAAAGTTGCATCATATTCTACAAATTATAATGCATGGATATCAAGAGGAAGAAACCTTGAAAATGCATTAAATTATGTTGATGGAGCAATTATATATAGTGGAGAAACATTTTCATTCTTTAACTATGCAGGACCATATAATAAACGTGGATATGTATATTATGATAATGTTATAGGAAATGGAGTATGTCAAATTGCATCAACAATTTACAACGCTGCATTAATTGGAGGACTTGAAATTGTTGAAAGATATCAACATGCAAATGAACTAACATATGTACCTGGTGGACAAGATGCAACAGTTGCATCAAACGGTAATTGGTCATCATTAGATTTCAAATTTAAAAACACATATGACTATCCAATATATATTTCTGCATATTATGGTGGAGGAGTGGCAACTATTGATTTTTGGTCAAACGAAAATGCAAAAAAAGGAAAAGAATATTATGTGGAATCACAAAAAGTTGGATATAAAGCATATAGAACATTCTTACATACGCTTGAAAATGGACAAGAAATATCACGCGACTTTATAGCATATACATATTATACAAAATAGGTGAATTATGATTATTAAATTTAAAAATAAAAAAAACAATAAAATTGTTAAAATAGTATCAATTGTTATTTTAATTTTTTTATCTAGTTTTACAATCTATAAAATATATGTATCAAATTATTATTATGCAGAAGACGTAGAAGATTATTTAAAAAGCAATGAGCAAGTTAAAGTAAAAAAAACAAAATATGGTTATTTCTTTGATGGAAATTATAACAATACCAAAATAATTTTTTATCCAGGCGCAAAAATAGAAACAAAAGCATATGCACCATTACTTTATAAAATAGCTCAAATAGGAATAGATGTATACTTAATTGACATGCCTGATAGACTTGCAATATATGGAATAGATAAAGCAGATAAAATAATAAATAAAAAACCTAAATGTAATTGGTATATGATGGGACACTCATTAGGTGGAGCAATGGCTAGCAATTATGCATATAAAAATCAAAATAAAATAAAAGGACTAATATTACTTGGAGCATACTCTACCAAAGATTTATCAAAATCTAATCTAGATATATTATTGATATACGGATCTAATGATAAAATATTAAATAAAGAAAAATATAAAGAATGTTTAAAAAATTATCCAAAAAATCATAATGAATATATTATAAATGGTGGAAATCATGCAGCATTTGGAAACTATGGAAAACAAAATAAAGATGGTAAATTAGAAACAACCTTTTCAGAGCAACAAGCAGAAACAATAGATAAAATATATAGCATGATTTATGGAAAATAAAATTGCTTGATAAGACAATAAAAGATATTACAAAAATGTACGTAATATCTTTTCTAATGTATTATGAGCAATATTAAGTGTTTTATCATTATCATCAAATGTTGGATTATATTCAACAATATCTATTGATTTTATATAATCTTTATAAAGTAATATTTCATCGACTATTTTAAAATATAAATTTTTAGATATTCCATTTATTGCAGGAACACTTACTCCCGGAGCATCTTCTGGATCAATTACATCAATATCAAAAGACATATGAAATCCTATTTTAAAATTATTTGTTACTCTTTTAATTGACTCTTTAACAATCTCTTTTATATCATTTTCTTTTAATTCTTCACTTGAAAAAACCTTAACATTATTATCATTTATTACAGGCCATTCCCATGGATCTATATCTCTTCCTCCCAAAATTAAAGTGTTTTCAGATTTATAATATGGACCATCGTGATATGGATTCAATCTCTTGGTCAAACCATTTGTTGCAGCAAGTGGAAGGCCATGAAGATTACCAGTTCTAGTTGTCTCGAAAGTATTATAATCACCATGAGCATCAAACCATATAACACCTAATTGTTTTTCTTTTTTTATACTAGCAAGAGTTGATGCTATCGCAATAGAATGATCACCACCAATAATAACTGGTAAAATATTATCTTCTTTAGTTGCTAATACCTCATCATATAATCGCTTATTAAATTCATTTATTTCATTTAAATTTTTTTCTAAATCTTTTTCATCATAACTTTTTATAATATCTTTTGACTTATTAATTTCAATTATTGTATTAATACGTGTATCTTTTTCATAATATTTTAATAATCTTCCAGGTCCTAAATCTGCACCATCTTTTGATACACCTAAGTCACTTCCTGCACCAATTAAATTAATCTTCATTGTTACAATCCTTCTTTCTATGCATTCTAAACTATTTTACATTATAAAAAAACAAATGACAATAATAACTCTATTTATTTTACTAAAAATAGTGTACATGCAAAAAAAATAAGAAAAATAAAATAAAATTAAAATTTTGTTTTACATTTTAAATTCATTGTGTTAGTATAGAAACTACAAATTCATGTGTGAGTGAATTTTGTAATCAGGAGGGTTTGAATATGGGTTTTCAGTATAAGAACAAAAAATACAAATTGAAGTATAAAAACGCTTCAAATGTATTAATTATGATTTCTATTGTACTGACTACAATAGGAATACTATTTGGTTTTTTTAATCAAAATACAACAGCATTAAATGAACCAAAGCACATCAAGACATTAACATCTAACGGAGATGGAACATATGAAATTGCTCTAAGTATTGAAGGAGCAATTCAAGAAAATTCCACAGCTGCTAATGCTAATGTATTAATAGTTTATGACGTTTCAAATAGTATGAAAAGTTCTATTAGTACAATTTATAGCAAGCATGAAACAGGTAGATATGGTAAATCTGGAGATGATTATTTTAATCTATATGTAAAAAATAGTTACTCCTATAGTGGATATTCACAAATAAGTAATGATACCACAGAAGGACCTGTCTACAGAAGAATAATAGATGGAGGACAATATGATTATGTAGAATATACAGATGATAGATATGTCACAATTTCAAATAGAAGTACTGCATCAGAGAAGGCATTATATGATTTTGCAAAGCAATTATATTCTCATAATAAAACAGAAACAGCCAAAAATGTTGAAATGGCATTAATTACTTTTTCATCAAGTAGTAATTCACATGGAGAAGCTACATTTGGCAATAATGATTCTGCAATTCATCTAGTACAAAATTGGACAAATAGTGAAAGTACTTTTTTGTCAAACATATATCAAAACAATTCAGCTAAACTATCATACTCTGGTGGTACTAACTGGGAAGCAGGATTACAATATGGGTTAAATAATATATTATCAAAAGCTGATGGAGATCAAACATTTGTTATATTCATGACAGATGGTGGTCCTACATTTAATGTTTCAAAAACAGATGCAAATGGTAATAATTATGCAACAAATGGTAATGGATATGGAAATGGTAGTACAGTTGAAGCAGGTAATATGCGTGCTGCAATGGATGAAGCATTTCATATTAACAACTATAATACCAAATTAGAACAAAATGAAACACAAACATATGATCAAGAAAACAGTAATACAACGTTTTATGGAATTTATACTTATGCTTCTCCAGGAAGTAATAGTAGTCCTGACTATCTAGATGATTTAGTATACTATGCACATAATAATGGAAGTATGGGTACTAGAACAATTGGAACAAGCTCAGACAATAGTGGAATTGAAGACTATTACTTTAATGCAGAAGATAGTGAACAATTAGAAAATGCAATCAGTACAATTTTAAAAGGTATTTTGAAAACTGTTGGTATTTCAGAAGTTGAAATAAATGATGGTACTACACAAAATGTAAAAATAGATTCAGGAAGCGTTAATTTGCTTGATATTGATGAAACATCATATACTTATTGGATGAGTAAAGATGTTTTACCAAATACAGTTGAAGCTGATAATGGATATACATATTACACAACAAGAACAAATAGAAACGATGGAACAATATACAATATTTTCTTTAGACAAAATGAAGCAGATAGTACAAAAATTGATGCATTTTGGATAGAGGGTACAGAAAGACATGAAATTACAGTAAATGGTAGCATAAAAAATGTAAAAGATGAAAATGGTACAGTTACTGGAAAAAATGTAGAAGTACAATGGTTACCAAAGGAAACTGGTGACAAGTCATCAGAATTATTCTTTGACAACGATCCACCTGAAGCAAGTGTGGTAACACAAAAGGATAAAAATGGAAATGATAACAGTAGAGTTGTATGGGATTTATCAACAACAGGAGTTTTACTAGATGGAGTAACATATACTGTAAAATTTGATGTTTGGAAAACACAATATGTATTCGACTTAATTGCAGATTTAAGAAATAAGAATATAAAATATAGTGATTTAAAAGCAGGTTCAGGAACAAAATATGCTGGACTACAAGACTATATAGTAGGTTATGGATGCGACTTATTAGGTGAATATTGTAACTCTTATAGTATAAATACTAATACAGATGCAAAAGTTACCTATGTAGATTCAAGCGTAAGTAATGATTCTTTGACACTAACATATACACCACCAACTGGAATAGATATAGTTAGTGAAACAATCAATATTCATAAAAACTGGTTAAGCGATTTAGATGATAAAGATAGTAAAATAAACAGTGTTGATGTAGATATTTTAAAAGATGGAGAATATTATATAACTCGTACACTAACAAAAGAAAATCGCTGGAAAAATGATAAAGATGCTTTTATTGCACCAGGTTTAATTACTATGCAATATGAAGACATGAAAGACGAAAGTGGAAATATTATCTATGAAGAAGATGGAGTTACTCCAAAACAAACTATTAAAGAAGGTACTTTAGATATAAAAGATGTAGGTCATGATTATTCATTTGCAGAACCAGGAACAGAAGCGTATAACTGGCAACTAGTTTCAGAAACAGTTAGACCAATGGTTATAAATGGAGTACTAACTGAATTAATAAGAATGGACGAAGAAGTACTTGATACATATACACCAGATGGAAATCCAATACTTAATAATTATTCTATTCCAACTGAAATGAAAAATGACCCAACATTGTTATATGCAACATCAAATAGAGGAAATCATTTCATTAGATTGAACGATATCAACGGAGTATCACATGTTTATTTAATTTCTGGATCAACAAGTCCAACAATTGAAGCACATAACTATCGTAGAAGTAACTTAAATATTAAAAAGATAGTTGATGGTAGTGCTGCAGATAAGGATAAATATTTCAAATTTAATATTAATGTAAATGATAAAGGCTATGTAGATGGTGAAAAATTATATTTCTCAGTATGGGATACAGAAAAAAATAGTTATGTTGATTTACAAAATCATTTAATAACTAATACTACATGGGAAAAAGAAATATTAGATGATTTAAATGATTCAAGAGTAATTGATGAGTCAGGTTGGACAGGATTTTATTATGCAGCCAACAATACTCCTCTAACGGTTGAATTAAAAACAAGTCATAATTTAAGATTTACAAATTTAACATCTAAAGCTACATATGTAGTAGAAGAACAAGACTTAGAAGAAGGATTTGTATTTGATCAAACTGGAAGTAAAGTAGAAGGTATTTATGGTGCTAAATATACAAAAGAAGATGGAACAGTTGTAAATACATTAAAAGATTTAGAATTAAAACGTGATTTAGATTATGAAGTAAGTGATAAAAAAATCACTGGAAACATAACTATGACTAATTCATCATATACAGTTCAAATGAAAAACATTTATGAAAAAGTAAATGTTGAAATGACTAAAATCTGGGATGATGATAATAATAGAGATGATAAACGTCCTAGAACTATTACAATAAATCTATATGCTGATGGTGTTAAACAAGATACAAGAACTATTAATTTACCTTCTCAAGAAGGAACAATAGTTAGTGAAGATGGAAATACATGGAAGTATATATGGAAAGATTTACCAAGATTTAGAGAATCAACTGGTGAAACTAATAGTTCAAATAATCAAGAAATTATATATACTGTTGATGAAGAAGTTACACCAGATGGATATACAAAAACAATTGAAGGAAATGTAATTACAAATACTCACACACCTGAAAGAACATCTGTAACAGTAACAAAAATATGGGATGATGCAAATAATCAAGATGGAATAAGACCACCTGAATTAAAAGTAACATTAAGTAATGGTGATTCTGTAACATTAAATGAGAAAAACCAATGGACAGGTACAATTACTGATTTAATAAAATATGAAAATGGAAAAGAAATAAATTATACTTGGACAGAAGAATCAATTGAGGGTTATACTCTAACAAATTCAACAAAAGATGGTACAGTTACAACATTAACAAATACTCATACACCAGAAACAGTTGAAGTATCAGTTAAGAAAGTATGGGATGATGAAGATAATAGAGATGGAATAAGACCACCTGAATTAAAAGTAACATTAAGTAATGGTGATTCTGTAACATTAAATGAAGATAATAAGTGGACAGACACTATTTCAAACTTACCAAAATATGCAAATGGTCAAGAAATAGAGTATACATGGATTGAGGATACAATAGAAAATTATACTCATGTTACACCAGATAAAGTAAAAGATAATTTAACAACAATAACAAATAAACATACTCCTTCAACAATAGAAATTTCTGGTACAAAAATATGGGATGATGCAAATAATCAAGATGGAAAAAGACCAGAAAGTATAATTGTACAATTATTTGCTGATGGTAAATTATATGATAGAAAAACTATTAAAGCAAGTGACGATTGGTCATATACGTTTGAATCACTTCCTGAATATAAAACAGGAGAAGTAGGTAAAAAGATAGTTTATACAATTGATGAATCAAACGTACCAGAAGGTTATAAAAAAACAATTGAAGGAAATAATATAAAAAATACTCATACACCAGAAACAATAGAAGTATCAGTTAAGAAAGTATGGGACGATGCAGATAACCAAGATGGAAAAAGACCAACTGAATTAATAGTAAGTTTAAGTAATGGTGATTCTGTAACATTAAATGAAGATAATAAGTGGACAGATACTATTTCAAACTTACCAAAATATGCAAATGGAAAAGAAATAGAATATACTTGGACAGAAAATAAGGTTGAAGGTTATACTCTAACAAGTACAAAAAAAGATGGAACAGTTACAACAATAACAAATAAGTATACACCAGAAACAACTGAAGCAACTGTAACAAAAGTATGGGATGACGCAAACGATCAAGATAACAAACGACCAGATAAATTAATTGTAACTTTAAGTAATGGTGATAATGTTACATTGAGCGATAAAAATAAATGGACAGATACCATTTCAAACTTACCAA
>CADCRC010000113.1 GCA_902803795.1 uncultured Erysipelotrichaceae bacterium
GATGCAAGTCCTTCTTCTAAAGTATTAAATTCATTAATATAATCAGATAAATAACTATTACAATTATTATATGCATTATTTAATCTACTAAAAGATTCATCTATATCAGAAACTAGATTACTAATCTCACTAGAACCTGCATTACTAATACTACTACTACTAAATTCACTTGATAAATTTGAAACTCCTGAAACATCGTCACTAAAAGAAGAAGAAACAGAAGATAATTTATCAAGTTCAATTTTATAATCCATATTTAACCTCCACAAATAGAATTAATTTCATTTATATCCTTTTCCATTCTTGTTTTATATTTTTCTAACTCAGTCCATAATGCATTTGCATAATTACCATCACTCTCAATTTGATTAATTAAATCATTAAGATTACATGCAGCATTTCTACTTTCTCTATAATCTGCAATATAATTAGTAACATTTACTACATCAGTTAATCTCTTATTTAAATTCATATAAATATCATTATTCATTTTATCAAATGCAGATATTAAATTACTTTTTGAATCAGCAAGCCATATATCATCATTTAATTCACCTGATAAATTAGCTAGATTTCCATTATATTCTTCTAATTTAGATTTATAATTTTCAGCATCACTTCTTAAACCATCAATATCTATACTATCATATAAACTATAAAGATCAGCCATATTAAACCACCTCTAACTTATCAATTACACTATCAACATAATCTGACAAATCATCTTTTTTCACATTAACAACCTTACTATTTACATCAAATTCTAAATTCCATTCAGATTGATTTAAATCTCCATATTTAATAATTGTATCATTAGCTGATTTAAATTCAACAATTCCATCAACATTATCACTATTTTGAAAAACAACACATTTTAATTTAGTTCCATCATTTAAATTAACAGTAACTTTATCACCTACATTTCCATATTTACTGGAAACACAAATCATATATCTATCTTCATTATTATCTTTTATACAAGCTAAATTATTTTTATATTTTTTACCTTGACTAGTCCAAATATCATATAATTTTTTTGATTTGAAATTCTCATATTTATCAGAAAGACCAGAAACAGAATAATCTAAATTAACATCATCTTTTCTTTGTGGCTTAACACTATCATTAACTTCAAGATCATCTTTTAAAGATTTTAAAATATTATCAGCAGCAATATTACCAGTTAATGAACCAGCTAACGCACTTTTTTCATCATCTGAAGTTAGTCCTTTTATTGCTGCATTATTAATTGCGCCAGCACTAGAACCACCACCAGATGAATCAACAGAATTAGTCATATCTTCTGATTCAGTATTAGCAAGATTCTCAGGCATAGACATAGCATCACTAGAACTATTATTATCTAAATTTTCATTTTTATGTTTTTTCTTTTTCTTGCCTCCAGAACCACCAGAACCACCAGAGCCTCCCGAACCACCAGAGCCTCCAGAACCTCCATAATTTCCAAAATTTCCAGGATCATCAATATAACCATCATCACCAATAGAATTATCAGAAGAACCACCATCATTATCATTATCATTATCATTAGTACCTAAAACACTATCAGCTGAAACTCTAGAAAATAAATTTACATCTGCAAAACTAGAAGCATCAACTTTATCTATAGCTGATTGTCCACCTAAAAGATTTTTTAATCTTTCAACCATAGAGCTTTCAATCGATTGATATCCATCAGAAACACCAGCTAAAAAACATACTGATAAAGCAAGTTCTTTTTTAGCATCCGGAATTTTAGAAGTAAGTTTCTTTATTTTATCAACATATGCACTTGATGCATCACCTGACCAAGCAGGAGAAGTAATCTTCCCAATTGCATCATTTATATTATCAGAAGTTTTACCTATATTTTCTGCAACATCAGTTAATTTACTACAAGACGACTCAATTTTAGAAAAATCCAATTTTACTTTATCAGACATAATTACACCTCAATTGACCTAGATGAAAATTCTTTATCTAAAGTATCATACTCTTTATATACACCTTTTAAATAACTAATATATGAATCAAGTGACTCATTCAAAGCATTTAATAAAACAGAATAATCATCCTTCATCTTCTTAGTAAATAAAGTTGAATTAGAACCTTCCCACGCTTCATTTACTTTACCTAATTCAGAATCAATAGATTCAATATAACCAGAAATATTTTTCTTTTCTGATTCAAGCATATCAATAATTTCATCTATTCCACTTTTTGTAGCAATTATTTCTCCCATTTGCATACCTCCTAATCATTTCTAACATATTCTTTAAACTTGCTTCCTCTTTCTTCAAAATTTTTAAAAGCATTATATGATGCGGCAGCAGGACTAAGTAAAACAACTCCTTCTTTAGTATTTTCTTTAGCAACTCTAACAGCCTCTTTCAAATCATACACTTTAAAAATTTTAACATTATTATTTTTAATCTTATCTGCAATCTTCCATCCAGTATCAGGAATACATATAAGATTATCAAATTTATATTTATTTAAATAATCAATTAATTTACTATAATCAATTCCTCTATCAAGTCCTCCTATTATTAATGTATTTACATGTATGCTTTCTAATGCATTAATACAAGCTTCAGGAATAGTACATATAGAATCATTATAATAATCAACATTTTTATATTTACCAACATATTCCATTCTATGTTCTAAAGCCTTAAAATTACAAATACTATCACATACTTTATTCATATTAAGTTTTAAAATATAAGCTAAACTCAAAACAAAAATAATATTATTTAAATTATGTTTACCAATTAAATTTCTTTTAGAATTAATATCATATACTCTCTTACCATTAACATACACATAATCTTCATCAATATACGAATATGCATCTTTATTACTATAACTAATTGGTATCATATGACCACATTCATTATACTTAATAACTTTAGATACAACATGATCATTATCCAAATTATATAACAAATAATCATTTTTTTTCTGATGATTAAATATATTACATTTAGCTTCTATATAATTATCATAATTCCTATAATGATCTAAATGTTCCTCAAATATATTTAACAATATTGAATATTTAGGAGAAACATCCATAAATTCTAATTGATGACATCCCATCTCAAGAACTACATAATCACAATTCTCAACATCATCTATTAAATTAAATGCCGCTATACCTATATTACCACCAAAAAGCACTCTTTTATTACAATCTCTTAACACTTGATATATCAAAGATGAAGTAGTACTTTTACCTTTAGTACCAGTAATACCAATTATAGGAACAGGACAATATTTAACAAATAATTCAAGTTCAGAATTAATTTTATCTTTTATTTTATCAGTATCTATTTTATTAAATGCAATACCTGGAGATTTCATAATTACATCATATTCTTCCAAATTATCCAAATAATTATCTCCTAAAATAAATTCAATATTCTTATCACCTTTAAATAATATATTATCTTTAATAGATTCATTTAAATCACCAATATATATCAATTGATTTTTTAAATATTTTCTCATTAATTTATAAGTAGCTTGTCCTTCTCTACCAAATCCAAGTATAATAACCTTTTTATCTTTTAACTCATTAATTATATTATCAATCATAGTACACTCCTCAACAAACCTTCCTGTTCTTCATTTAAATTATTATTACTATTCCACCTATTTTCAATATCACCATATTCCAACTTATAATGTTTTTTATAATAATCTAATAAATAAGGCATTTTACTATCTCCAATATTCTTAATAGTTAAACTAATTGCATATCTAACCTCTTCAAATGTTCCAACACATTCGAATGGTTTTAATTTACCATAACCTGTCAAATCAATAAATGTATCAAGCATATCTTTTCTCTCAAACATATCTTCTCCAAATATATTAATTAATTTATCTTTATATAAAAAAGGAGAAAGAATTGTAAATACAAACATACATTTAGGACAATTTAAACACCATTCCCATTTTTTATTCTTAGAACCTAAATTACAGCTCTTAAATATTTTATGATAATTTTCTAATCTAGAAAATATCTTAGCTATCAAAAATTCATTTAATGGCCTCAAAAAACTAAAATAATAAACAGGAACATATAAATATTTATCAACATAATATCTAAAATCATTCTCATATTCAAAACTTTTAGAATATTGATGATTAATACCCCATTCATCTTCATTCTTTTCATTAGCAGAATCTTCATTAGATAAAGCAACATATTTTCTATTAACTAAATATCCCATCATAACACATAAAAAAGAATAAACACTAGATATAGGAACATGACCATTAATAAATCCTTTATCATTTAATTCAATTAATTTCTTATCAATAACTCTATAAATCTCAATTATATTATTATTACTAAATCCAAATTCATAACAAGTATCAAAACAAACATCTTTAGGATTAGCAATTATAGCATAATCTCTATCTTTATCTATATCTAATGTATTTAATGTAACTATACTATCTTTTCCACCTCCAATAGGTACAAGATATCCATCATACTTATCTTCTAATTTTTTTAAAGAAAAACTATTACCATAACTCTTAATATTAATGAATTCATCTATTGATAATCTAATATTATTTCTATATCTCAATTCACCAAGTCCATTATAATATATCTTCTTCCACCAATTAATTTGATCATCATTTAATTCTCCACATTTAACAACAAGATTATAACAAAAACAAGATTTCCAATAATTAACAAGTTCAATCATACCAATATTAAATACAATATTTTCAAAATATAAATTATTTTTAATTTTCTCTTTAATATAATTCTTTTTGCAAATATTTAATTTATGTTCAAAACTACATAATCCACTAATAATATATCTAAAAGACAAATATATATATTTATCATCCTCATTTATACTATAACTATCATATATAAATTCTCTATATTTTTCTCTTATTATATTAACATTTTTATTATTATCAAACATAAATACCACCTATTAATATTCTAACATAATTTATAAATAAATGTTATAATTATATTAGAAGGTGTCAATATGAATCAAAGTATAAAAGTAGTAAATGATATAACAAATTATTTTTCATATAACTCAATAGTTATATTATCCTTTTTTCTACTATCTCTACTATTTTTAATATTAAATAAATTAACTAACAATAAAATAAACAATTTTTTTAAATTACAAAATAGTTTTATATTAAATCCACTACTATATATAAGAATGTTTACTTCTACTTTATGTCATGCAGATTGGAATCATTTCAAAAATAATTTTTTAATAATTCTATTAATAGGTCCAATGTTAGAAGAAAAATATGGAAGCATAAATTTACTTATAATGATGGCTATAACAGCAGTTATAATAGCTATATTACACTTAATATTTTCAGGTAATCCAAGTCTTGGAGCATCCGGTATAACATTTATGTTTATAACTCTATCATCCATAGTTAATATAACAGATGGAAAACTACCATTAACACTAATATTAATATTTTTATTCTATATAATAGATGAAATAATAAAAGGCATAAAAGGAAAAGACAACATAGGACATGATGCCCACTTCATAGGTGCAGTATGTGGAGCAATCTTTGGAATATGGATATTTTAAAACTATTAAGAAATAACTATCTTAATAGTTTTTAATTATGAAAGTATATAAACAAATAACAACATTCTTCAATAATTAATAGAAATTAAAAACATCTTAGATTTGCTTAAAATCTAAGATAATTCTTATCAAAAATGGTGTCCGCGAGGCGATTCAATCGCCTGACCGATTGCTTATAAGGCGATTGCTCTTTTTACCATTGTTTTATTATAAAATATATCTTTTTCCTTTATATATAACACCAGATTAACTATCATTTTTTCATAGATAGTATTTTTATAATGGAGCTTAGCTTTCCATAAAACTTTTCCCACTATCTTATTCTTAATCTAATTATAAAGTAAATATCCTTTTTAAATAATACTTTTTCCTTAACATAATTTATAAATGAAAAAGGAATATACATTTCTGTATATTCTTTTATGGTGTTGGGGTAAACGTACCACCACTCCATGTTCCTTGTACTTTTGTGAATTCTGGATGTGTTGGTGTATCTGTGAACATATAAGAATAATTTGCATTTGGAGAAATATTCCAATTATCAATTGAATTTGTTATTTCTAATTTTCTATTATTAAAGAACATATAAGAATAATCCTCAACATTTTGAACATTCCAATTTTCAATAGCTGTAATATCTATTAAATTTGAATTATTTTGAAACATTGCCGACATATTAGTAGCTTTTGACATATCCCAGTTTTCTAATCCTTCTAAAGTCTTTATACCAGAATTATATCCAAAGCAATTTCTAAAATCAATAACTTTAGAAACATCCCAATTTTTTAAAGAGGTTATATCTTCTATTTTTAAATAAGTAAATACAGCCAACATTGATTGAACATTACTTGTATCCCAATCTTCTAATCCTTCCAAATTAATCGCACTTTGACTAAATTTTGTAAAAGTCCCAAACATCATCTTAACATTGGATACATTCCAATTTTTTAAAGGTAATAAACTATCTAAAGCACAATTTTGAAATACTTCAACTAAATAATCAACATTGAAAGCATCAAACGTTTCAACACCTGATATATCTTCTAATATTGTCATATTATTAAACATACCATCAATATTTGCATTTAGACTAGGTGTTTTATCCTCACTCCACCAATATATTATTCCATTATCAAACCACATATATATTGGGTATTCAGAATCAGTTGCTGATACAATATTTTCTTCTTGTTTATTAGCTTCACTTGGTTCTACTTCAGAATATTTTATTGCTTTTATATTTTCATCTTTAAAAGTATATCCATTAGTTACTGTAGATGTATCATCACCTGCTAACTGTTTCATCTTAACATTAACTTCTTTTCCGGTTAAGAATACTGCTTCTCTTGCATCAATTACTAGTTCATTTTCTATCTCTAGGGAATGTCTACATAATGCTTGTACTCCAAATGGTATAATGAGACAAAGTAAAAATAAATAAGCACTCTTTCTTTTTCCCATAAAGGAAAGAAAAAACCCGATGATTAAAATAATAAAAACGATTATTCCAAAACTACTACCTGTAACGGGATTTTCAAGAATCTCTTCTACAAGATTGTTATTTGTTAAATTCAGTTTTACTACTTGGGTATCCTGATAAAGTCCATTTTCTAAAGTAGAAGAATCCATCTTTTTTTTATAAACTACTTTTAAGAAAAGAACTTTTTCTTCTCCTCCTTTCATAAAATTATTTCCGTCTTCATAATCTACTTCATAATCAATATAATCCGTATCAAGATTAAGTGACTTTTCATCAAAATAATAATCTTCATTTGAAGTATTTTTTAAA
>CADCRC010000114.1 GCA_902803795.1 uncultured Erysipelotrichaceae bacterium
ATTTTATTAAATTGAGGATATTAGTTTACTTAAAATTGTTTATTTCAAAAGATTATTTTTTTAAATTTTAAATATTTATCGATTTGATAATTTTTTTATTATTTGGTACATTATTTCACGGAGGCGGAAATATATGAAAAATTTTAGTTTTGTTTTAATAGAATAGGAGGTTCGGTTGAATTGAGTATCAAAAAAAATAGTGAAAATAAAAAGAATAAAAAAAGAATAATATTTGTTGTAGCATTGATTCTTGCATTACTTACTTCACTTCAATCATCACTTGCATATTTTACATCAAGCGTTATGGTTTATAGTGATTTTAAGGTTGCTGAATTTAGTCAGTATTCTAAGCAAGTTTTTGTGTCTCCTAATGATTGGATGCCTGGTGATATTACAAAAGATGAAATTCTCATTGGAAATAATGGTGCTAGATCTATTGCTGTTCGTGCTAGAATAAGTGAACAGTGGATTGCAGATGGTGTAGGTGAAATTTCTGGAACTGATGCAAATGGTAATAAAGCTGCTATTGTACATTTTAATGAAAATTGGACTTTAGGTGATGATGGTTATTACTATTATGGCAGTAAAGGAAATTTAATTGAACTAAAATCTGGTGAGGAAACATCTTCTATTATTGATAGTGTTGAATTTAACAGAAATATAACTAATGCACCTTTGCTAGTTACTGAAAGTTATAGTAATGAATTTTTAAAACATTTATATTCATCAAATACATCTTATGATAATGCATCTTATAATCTTGCTGTTGAATTTGAAATGATTCAATATAATGGAGGCATTAATATTTGGTAATAAAGATTTCTACTTTAAGGAATATTACTTTTAAACTACTTTATCTTGCTGTTTTAGTTTATTTATTAGTATATACCCCAATTATATTTAAATATAAACCTTTAGTAATTCTATCTGGTTCTATGGAACCAACACTTAAAGTAGGCGGAATTCTATATTATAAAGAAATTCCTAAAAATCAATTTAAAACAAATGACATTTTAGTATATAAAGCTTCTGATTACATAGTATCACATAGAATTTTAAAAACTTATCCTAATTACTTCGTTACAAAAGGCGATAATAACACACACACTGAAACCATTAATATTGATAGCATTATTGGAAAAGGCACAAATTGGTCTATTCCTCTTATTGGATACTATGTTTCTTTTATATATAATCATAAAATTATATTGTATCTTTTACTTTCATTAATCTTTATCGATTATATATATGAAAAAAGAAAAGTTAATAGCTGACTTTTCTTTTTAATATTTGTTATGCATAATAGTATATAACTAATGTATAAAATTAATTTAATAAATTATTTTAAGGTAGAGAAAGTAATCTTTAATTGTGGTCCTTATAACGATTTAGAACAAGAATTAATCAAAGTATTAGAAGAAAAACATATAAAATATTATTCATGTGTTAAAGAATTAAGTATTGATAATAATAAGTTACATTTCTTACAAACTAAGGAATATGATAATGAAAATGATAATAGTAATGTTATTTACACTGAATTAAATGGATATATATTTATGTTTATAGGTGATGCAAGTGTTATTACTAAAAAAGAAATAATGAGTAAATATAATTTACCTGAAATAGATGTCTTGAAAGTTGGACATCATGGTTCAAAGACAAGTGGTGGTAAAGAATTTATTTATGAGATAAATCCTAAATATTCAATTATTAGTGTTGGGAAAAACAATCGTTATGGTCATCCAAACAAAGAAGTATTAAATAATTTGGAAAAATCAAAAATATATAGAACAGATGAGGATGGTAGTATTATGTTTAAGATTAAAAACAATAAATTACAAATTGAGACATGCACACCATAGAAAGGAAAATGATAAAATGAATGAAATAAAAGAATATACAGAAAAAATATTTGAAGAAATAAAACATATAGATGAATTGAGCCATGAATATTGGTTTGCTAGAGAATTAATGCCAGTATTGGGATATAGTAAATGGGATAATTTTCACAAAGTAATTAATCAAGCTATGACCGCATGTAAGAATAGTGGTATTGACATATATGAACAATTTCCCGAGGTCGGGAAATTGTCAATAAATGTAAATGGTGGAAAAAGAAGAATAATAGATTATAAGTTATCGAGATATGCTTGTTACTTGATTGCTCAGAACGCAGACTCTAGAAAGAAAGTTATAGCACTTGCTCAAACTTATTTTGCAATTCAAACAAGAAAACAAGAACTATCTGAAAAAGAGTATAATGAACTTACAGAAGATGAGAAA
>CADCRC010000115.1 GCA_902803795.1 uncultured Erysipelotrichaceae bacterium
CATTATAATCAATTACAAATGGATCTTCCTCACTTCCAGTACCTGAAGCATATCTAATATCAGATTTTAATGATATCATTGGTCTAACACCAAGTGAATACAACGCTACAGCCCTAGGATTACTATAGCCATATATTTCCAGTGCATCATTAACTGCACCACCACGATATGATTTAGTTGGTGAACCTAACCAATACCATTGGTTTGACTTATTTATACTAAAACTTCCTAGCATAAAAGCTTCTTTAGACGTAAACAATCCAACTTTATATTTTATTTTAGCTTTATCATTATATGTGCTGAATCTATCTGTTACATTTTCACACCTTATATCTTGAAGAGAATTATAACCTTTAAACCACAAATCTTCTACTATACTTCCACCATTAGGATTAAAACCAGCTATATTACTTATACTTCTATCATAACAATAAATACTATCCTCAATAAAATTATCATATTCAAATAGATATTTTTGATACCACATCTCAACCGCATCTTTTATAGTAGAACTTTTTTTATTAACATCATCAACTGATAACATTTCTTTTAAAGCTTCTTCTATTTTTTTATTATTAGTTAAACTAATACTTTTTAAAGTATAACCATTAATAAAATGAATATAGGACAAAGTTGAACATTCCCCAGAATCATTAAAACAAGTATAATGTGCATTATTTAAACTATTCTTATTGTTTTCATTTGCGATATCCCAAAGTGTAACAGATTCATTATTTAATGTGTACATACCATTTTGGTATGTGTATCCCTTTGCATATTTAAAGTTATTCGCTGTACTAATATAAGAAAAAAGAGTATTAGAGGTTGACGTAACATACCACATTACTTCAAATGAATTATTAACAGGATTCTTACATACATATTTATTCTTCATATCTTTATAGTATAGATACCAGTCTTTACGTTCAATAATAGTTGGATTATTTATTTTATAAGTTCCATCATCATTCATTGTATAACTATCTCCAAAAGCATATTTGTAATTGTAGTAATCCAAATTATGATTGCCGGTTAACTGTATATAATAATAAGTATCTGTATCAGTATTAGTTATGTATTGTACTGAATTATTTGTATATGTTCGATTGGTATTTTTAAATGTGTATGTACCCTGCAAATTTTGAAAATCACTTACAGATTGTATTTGAAATGGGCTAACTAGATTAAATCTATTAGCTATTGGATTCCCCCATTCAGCATTTATACCATACCAATAATCAGTACTTATTTTACTGCTTGAAAGCATTGTTTCATTAACTGTTAGATTCTTATTTTGAATTAAATATGCTTTATTATACATGTAACCTACATAAGCAGGTGAATTGTATTGAATATTATATATTAAAATACCAAAACTTGAATAATTTGATGTATTATCAAGGGCAATTGCATATGCATTATTTGCATTATTATATGAGTTTATTAAATATAAAGTGGTACATTTATCAGATTTATCATCGGATTTACAAGTATATTTTCCAATTAAATCTTCATAGTTATCATTGTTCCAAACAGCTTGTAACATTGATCCACCAATTGAAAAAGAATTACTATCACTATCGTAATTATAATCAGTACCATACCAGTAATTTCCAGTTAAATTTTGTGTTGATACTTTGTTATATCCCACTTGTGTTCCTCTGGTATTAAGGCATTTACCATTTTTAGATTCTCCATTATATAATAACTTAATTCCTCCAGTATCTGTCGTTCTTATCATTTGCCAACAATGGTCTGCAAAAATAACATTATTTTTTTTAAGTATTAGATCAGCTTCATCCTTATTAGAAGCATACCAATGATATATTTTATGTGTTGGTTCTTCTATAAATGAATCATGATGCTCTCCTGTATATTCTTTAGCTAATCCGTTACTTTCTGCTTCATCTTTTAAAACATCATATAGATATTTTGATTCTGCATTTACTACAAAAGGTATAAACATAAATAACAATAAAATTGGTAGTATAAATTTCTTCATTTTAACACGTCCTATTCTTTATCTATTCTACTTTAATTATATACCTTATATTAATGCAATTCAATTTTTTATATAAATTATTTAATTCAAAAGTGTAAAGAATTCATTGGATGATTACTATATTGTGAATATTTAAAAAACATTAATGTGTCTTTTATAATATAAAAACTCGAGGTTAACTCGAGGTTTATCATTCTTATATTTTTTC
>CADCRC010000116.1 GCA_902803795.1 uncultured Erysipelotrichaceae bacterium
ATCAGCAGTAATCATAATATGCATTTGAAAATCAAATACACGAGCCTGACTTGAAGCAACCATAGAAGTAAAATATTCTAAACTTTCTGCATCTTGTCTATATCTTTCTTTTAAAGTTTGATCTTTCTCATCTTGAAATTTTTGTTGTAAATCAGCAACCTGTTTATTTAACATCTTAACCATTTGTTGATAAGCAATTGGAATATGCTTAATAACTATTTTAATACCCGACATATTAGTTAAACTAGCTAAATAACCAGGAGAAATATACTTAGGATAAGAAATTACAGTTAAAATTGTTGCATACTTATCACTAATGAAAAAATCGCTAGGATTAAAATGTAAACCTTTAGGCGCTAATTGTCCACGAATATTTGTTGCCATTAACTAATCACCGTCCCAAAATTAAATGACTTTCCACCATTAAGAAAATTATCTAATAAAATTCTTAGATCATCATTATTAACTTGAGAAGCAACAAGTCCACAAGAAGAAAGTCCATTAATCATCATACGAACTCTTTTTTGAAGCAAATCTACATCTTTTTCTTTAAATAAGAAATAATATTCAGTATCAACAATATCATTATTAATAAATGTATTTCCCTTATCAATATCTTGCAAAATTACTTTACGTATAGCCGGAGATTGAACTTCATTATATAAAAGTTGCAATTGAGACATATAAACAGATATATCTACAGGTCGATCCGCAACAATAAGCCAAAATTCAAACTCAATCATATTATAAAAATTCTTAAGACTAATTAAAATATTATCCTGAGTTTGAGAATCTAAAATAAATATATTTCTAGGATTAACTTTAACACCAGTTACTTTATCACCATTACTAGTTATAATAAAACCACTTTGAATACCTCTAACAGGCAACCAATTATCAGTATATCCATTACCTGTAGGAGCTCCTCTTCTTTTAACTTTCTTAGGATTATTATTTGTGTTGCTCATACTTATAACACCAACCTCTCCACTTATATTCTCTTCTATTTGTAAAAAAATTATACATTTCACTAATTACTGTTAACATATTATGATAATTTGGAATTGGTATTACAAGAAATCCAGTAATAAACGCAGGAGCTAAAGATATCAAAGTCCCTGCAATAGATGATAAATCAAATATTGTAAGACATAATATCGTAGTTAGTATCCCAACACCAAATAAAATCAAATCGGAAGTAGTAAAAATACCAAGTATTAATTTACCACTTTTTGTATTAGCAGGTATTAAATAATCATTCAAACTATCACTCTCCTTAATTTATTATTTTTTCTTTCCAGTACTACTATTACCAGTTGCAGCAGAATTTGCTCTATTCATAATAGATCTCATACTTGCATTTCTATGTGCAACTTCTTTAGATACATCACCTTTTTGAGCACCTAAATCAGAATAATTTTCACTCATATGGAATCTTGAATTATTATATGTAAGTCTAGCATTTTCAAGCTTACCAACTTTATTACGGAATGAAACATATTTAGAATTCAATTTACCACTTTGACCAATAGAAGCTCTATATGTTTTATCAGCTGATAATCCTTCAGCAGTTGCAACATCATTAACATTAAGTACACTATCTTTATTAGTTTGCCAAATAACAGCTTGAGAATCATCTAAACTATCTAATTTTCTAGCAATTTCTCTTGTAAATACATCATATGTATTTCCATCATTATCTTGAATTTTAACAACAGGTCCTGTAGCATTTTCAACAATTCTTCTAACAGAAGTAGCATCAAATTTCATACGAGATAAATCTGCACCTCCAGTACTAGTTATATTTACATGACCATATGCTCCATTTTTTATAGCTTCACCTTTAATAGCATCCTTCCAACCAGATATTTCCTTATCAGCTTCTTGATATAATTCTATCATTTCAGAATCATTAACTGATCTAGAACGTCCAGTAAGTGCAGTACGAATATTATCAGTTGTTCTACCAAATGCAGTAGAATGAGATTGACGTACAGCCATTGCATTTCGCATACTTTGAACAGCCGCTCTGCTTTGATGATCTTTAGCATCAGAAGCAGCATTAAATCCACCCATTACAGCAGCACCTGTACCAATAGCACCACCAACATGTCTAACAGCTCTAAGAGCTTGTCTCAACCTAGTACCAGCATTAGGTCTACCTCCATTTTCAGCAAGATCCTGTTCATGTAATTGTTTATTTTCTTCATGAGTAACTTGAGCATTTCTTATTGCATTACCAGGTAGATTAGCCATAATCGCACCAGCAGCAAGTAATTGTCCTCCAGATTTTAACATTCCAGCCAATGAACCTTCCTTTAATCCTAAAGTATCACTAATAAACTTAGGAGCTTCTTTAGCAAAGAATAATAAAGCTAAAATAATTAATAAAGTAGAAAAAGTTTGAACTACAACATTTGAATTTGTCGCAAAAGATAAACCATTTTGCATAATATCAGTTATTATATAAATAACAAAATATATTATTCCCAAATCTATAAACAAATTGACATATGTAGTAATCAACATTTGAGTCCATTTTTGTAACATACCATTATCAGATTTTGTAGAAATATTTGAAATAATAGGTATTGGAGCAATTAATCTTAATATAGCCATTTTTAAAGTTCTTTTAGCAATATCCATACACATTGCCGCAAGTAATAAAACAGAAATACCTCCAAATACTATTGCAAGAATACCATCAAAAGTAAACTTATATTTTTTTGCCTTCTTCTTAACATGAAAAAAAATACTATAAGTATAAGCACTATCTTTAACCTTACTATTTAAATCACCATAATCACACTTAAACGCATCACCATCAGCATGAGCTAAAGTCAATATATCACCAACTGTAACCTTACCAGAGTTATCATTATAAAGCTTAATAAAAGAATTTTCTATATTCTGACACATCCAATTAGATTTAATTGATGTTATATTTTGATTACTAGATGAAGGATTAGTTCTTTTATCTGCAGGAACTAAATTAATATGTATAAACTGTTTTAAAATATTAGTCGCAAACAAATTAGAATTAGTATCAGATGACAAATTATTCATCTGTGACACAGTATTATCATCAGTAGTACCCAAAATAATTTTACCTAACAAATTTTGTTTCAAAACTCTATATTGTAAATCATCTAATACACCAAATAAAATACCATTATTATTAATATGCTTCTCAAAAGTATTTGATGCATTAGGAATACTAATCGGCATAACCGCAACAAGCAAAACTAAAGAAACTATAACCCTAGTTATAATAGAACCAAAACCATTTTTCTTATCAGTAAATGTATCAGGATTAACTATTCCATTCAATAAAACAATTAATAATCTAAAAGAAATAAATACCCCAAGTATTAATTGTACTCTACCAAAAAGGCTTCTAACAGTTTGACCTGATAAAAAATCACTCATAGCAATAGTAAACATAATCTGATATAAAAAAGTCAAAATAACAAAAATAGCTTTACAAATATAAGACAAAACAAATCTAAAAGCATCAGAAACAATCCCAGCATTTGTATTGTCAGTATATAAATCTATCAATCATATCACCTACTATCCAAGCGTACAACTAGAAGTTATACCAGTTAAATCAAATAAAAACATTACAACAGATGGAAGCAAATATAATAAAACAATTATAACAAGTCTAACACCTAAATTAATACCTGCTTTAGATAACCCCTTATCATCACCAGATATAACCGCCTTTATAAAATCTAAACTAGATAAAACAACAACTAATAATATTCCAATTAATCTAATATAATTTAATACTGTTTGAACAAGCCAAGCAACTGAATCAGTATCATTAGGATCTCCAAGTAAAGAATCACAACTACTATAATTACCTTGATTAGCTCCATCAACAAATCTAATATTATAATTATCAGTTGCATAAACTTTTTCTATTCTTATAAGATTAAATGAAATAGTAAATATAAATAATAACATAAATAATTTATATAATCTTCTCATATTATTCACCATATTTCAAAATAAGTATAACAAAGCAAACATCAAATATCAATAAAATATTTGCTATAAATTAATTCTTTACATTTTTTTAGGAAGTTTACCATTTTTAAAAACATAAACTATATTATCCAAGTTTTTTTCAAATAAACGATAACTCATAAAACAAATAAAACCACATACAACAAGTGTAATAATCATTTTATAATCAAAAGATGAAAACTCAAAAACTCTTCCAAAAAAGATAAACATAAATAAGAATATAAATACCATAGCACCATATAATATCTTATGTAATAAATTAAAAGGTTTGCAAGTTTTAAATAGTAAAACAAAACAATTAAAAGTAGTAATAATTGCAGTTAATGTAGAAGTCTCCATTCTGCTAAATACAAATATATCTGACGAAATAGAAACTACTATAACTCCAATAATAACAGCCATTGCAGCAGAAAAAGCTCGTCTTAATACATTTCCCAAGAAATTACCTGTAATTCTATCATAATTAGGTTCTAATGCAAGTATAACAGAAGGAATACCAACAGTAACAACATTAGTTAAAGTTAATTGAAGTGGAATAAATGGATAAGCTTTATCAATAAATAAGAATAGGAAAGCAAGTACACTAGCATAAATAGTTTTAACCAAAAATAATGATGCACTTCTCTGTAAATTATTAATACTTCTTCTACCCTCATTAACAATATATGGCATAGATGCAAAATTAGAATCAAGTAAAACAAGTTGAGATACATTTTTAGCAGCATCAGTACCACTAGCCATCGCAACAGAACAATTTGCCTCTTTTAATGCTAAAACATCATTAACTCCATCTCCAGTCATCGCAACCTCATGTCCCTTTTTTTGAAGAGCTAATACAAATTTTCTTTTTTGTTCAGGAGAAACTCTACCAAATATATCATATTTATCAATATTATCATAAATATCTTGATCAGTTTTTAAAACAGATGCATCAATATATTTACATTTCTTATCAAGACCAGCTAGAACCGCAATATTATAAACAGTCTTAGGATTATCACCAGATATTATCTTAACATCAACACCTTGAGATTTAAAATAATCAAGAGTAGCCTTAGCCTCTTTTCTAACTATATCTTGAAGTAATATAATTGAAAGTAATTTATTATCTTTGCATAAACAAATAACTCTATATTTATCAGTATATTTATCTAATTCTTTCTGATATTTAGAAATTTTCTTTCCTAAAATAAACTCTGGTGCCCCAATTAAATAAGTACCATCATAAAACTCACATCCAGAATACTTTTTAGCAGAATTAAAAGGAATCTTCTTAACTAATTTAATATCATTACTAGATCCAAATTTATTTTTTAATGCAAGACCAGTAGGATTATTTTCATCCAATTGATAATTAATATTAGAAATAATTTTAGAACTATCAATATCCTCTAAATCAATTACATCAACAACTTCCATTCTACCCTCAGTAATAGTTCCTGTTTTATCTAAACATATAGTATCTATTCTAGCAAGTGCTTCAATACAATATAAATCTTGAACTAATACTTTTCTTTTAGCAAGTATAACAACACCAACAGCAAGCACAGTACTAGTAAGTAATACAAGTCCCTCAGGAATCATACCAATCAAAGCAGCAACAGTATTTAATATTGCACTACTATTAGTATTACCATCTATATTTAATTGTTTAAAAAATAATAATATACCAAGTGGTATTATAACAAAAGAAACAGTAGAAATAATTTTATTTAAATTCTTCATTATTTCACTATTATTTTTAACTATCTCTTTAGTCTTAGAACTTATTTTAGCAGTATAATTATCAAGTCCAATATGTTCTACTTTAGCATAACAATTACCACTTACTATAAATGAACCAGATAATAACATATCACCTTTTTTCTTAAATATAGTATCAACTTCACCAGTTATAAATGACTCATTTACTTCAACTTCACCATCTTCAATAATACAATCAACTACAATCTGATTTCCAAGTTCTAATTTCAAAATATCATCCAAAACAACATCATTAATACCTAATTCTTCTATCTTAGAATCTCTTACTACTTTTAATTTAGATTGACTTATAACCTGCAATTTATCTAAAGTCATTTTACTTCTAATCTCTTGTACTATAGATATTAAAGTATTTAAAATAATACCACCCATAAATAATAGATTCTTAAAACTACCAGTAGTAATAACCATTATGGCAAGTACACAGTTAATAATATTAAATATAGTAAAAACATTATCTAAAACTATATCTTTAATGCTTTTTGTCTTAACATTAGTATCATAATTAACTAAGTTATTTTTATATCTTTGTTTTACCTCTTCTTTATTTAATCCATCTTCTATACTAGGATTAAACCTAATAATTTTAGCCATAATTCACCTCAAAAAAACAATATAATTATATATTTTACTATTTTATCATAAAAAATGATAATTTATACTAACACATTATATTTTACTATATATTATTAAAAAAAACTATTATTATTTAAAAAAAACAAAGTAAAAAAATTTACTTTATTATTCTGTTCTTAATGCAATAACAGGATCCTTCTTAGATGCAATTCTAGATGGTATTAATCCACCAATTGTAGTCAAAATAACACTTATTAAAATAAGAAGAATTGCAGGAGTAATATTTAATTTTGCTTCCACTGCTACTCCACTTAAATTATAAATAATCTGATTAATAGGAATATTTAACAATATAGTAATAATAATTCCAAGTAATCCAGCAATAAATCCAATAATAAGTGTTTCAGCATTAAATATTCTAGAAATATCTTTTTTTCTAGCACCCAATGCTCTTAATATACCAATTTCCTTAGTTCTTTCCAATACAGAAATATAAGTAATTATACCAATCATAATACTTGATACAATAAGAGATATAGTAACAAAAGCAATCAAAACATAACTAATTATATCAACTATATTACTAACAGAAGATATCATAGTACCAACAACATCAGAATATGATATTTTATTTTCATCTTTTTTATTCTTCTTTTGCAATTTATTATAATTATCAATTTCTTTTTCAATATGCTCTTTAGATTCAAAATCTTTAGGATAAATACTAATAGATGTAGGTATATTAACATCAACATAACCAAGTTTAATTAAATTATCTTCATATGTAGCATTAACATTATTATTATATGCTTCTAATACTTTAGCCAATTCTTCTTTAGATAATTGACTTAATCTATACTGCTCTTCAAAAGATAAATTACTAAAATCAAATGATGAATTATTACCATCTACAAACTTTAATCCAGAAAAAATATTTATATCAGGATTATTTATTTGTTCTATCGCAGCCTCGCTATTATGAGATTTCTCAATAACATAATTTTTTAATTCTTTAGTATATCCAATACCACCCTGCATAGATCTCATAACAGACTGAGAATTTGGTTTAATAATACCAACTACTTTTATATCTTCAGCTTCATTAACAATTTTTTTCATATACTCTTCATTATTTCTCATATCTTGATATATACCATTCTCTTTAGAATATAAATCACTATTAAAAATTAATTTATAAGATAAATTTAAAAAATCATCATATTTATAAGACTTATTACTATCCTCTTCTATCTTCTCACCATCTTGTATTTTTTTAAGTGTTCCTTCTAATTCAGTTTGATCTTTTAAACCTAAAGTATATAATGAATAATCACTTATTTCATTATCTACAGTAACAATCAAAACAACTTCATTATATTTTTCTGGCCACCTACCTTTAACTAAATCATATGTTTCTTTTAACAACTCCTCATTATCAAGCATCTCAGTCCATACATTTAATTGAGATGAATTATTTAATGAAGAAGAAGAAGAAATACCTAGTACACTAGATGATGAATTATTAGCCTTAACAATTTCACCTGCACCAAGTGAATCAAGTACAGTAGAAGGATTAACTTGAATTAATTTATTACTATCTTCTTTATATATATTTATATTTAAATTATAATTGTAAGTAATTGCATTAGAATATTTATCAAACTTATGTTCATTTACTATATATTTTCTTAATTCTTCCAAATTATTATTTTTAACCTCATTAGACAATATTGAAATAATCTGATTCATAATATTAATAGAATAAATTCTATTCTTCTTTCTTTTTTCAGTATTTTTATTCTTATTCTCACCAGACATAGTCTCCATCATTGAAGAAAAATCAATAGTAGATTCTTCAATTATAATCGGATATGAAGAAAGAGTTTCTTCCTCAACTCTGTCTATATAATCCTGAACACCAGTAGAAATAGACAATATCAAAGCAATTCCAATAATACCAATAGAACCAGCAAAAGCAGTTAAAAATGTTCTACCCTTTTTAGTCATTAAATTATTAAATGACAAAGATAAAGCAGTAAAATAATTCATATTTGTTTTACCATATGTCTTTAATTCCTTAGTTGTATCTTCTTCTAGAGGATTAGAATCATCTATTATTTGACCATCCAATATTTTAATAATCCTAGAAGAATATTTAAAAGCAAGAGTAGAATTATGAGTAACCATAATTACAAGTTTATCTTTAGCAACCTCTTGAAGTAATTCTAAAACTTGTTCACTCGTCTTAGAATCAAGAGCACCAGTTGGCTCATCTGCCAAAATTATATCAGGATCATTAATTAAAGCTCTCGCAATTGCTACCCTCTGCATCTGTCCACCAGATAATTGATTAGGTTTATAATTAATTTTATCTTTCAATCCTACTTTTTCTAATACATCAAGAGCTCTTTTTCTTCTCTCTTTTAAAGAAACACCTGATAAAGTCAAAGCAAGTTCAACATTAGATAATATTGTCTGATGAGAAATTAAATTATAATTTTGAAAAACAAATCCAACAGAAAAATTACGATATGAATCCCAATCCCTGTCTTTAAAATCCTTAGTAGATTTACCATTTATAATTAAATCTCCACTACTATATCTATCAAGGCCTCCAATAATATTAAGCATAGTTGTCTTACCACAACCAGATGGTCCTAAAATAGAAACAAATTCACTATTTCTAAATCTTAAATTTATTCCTCTTAAAGCCTTTACTTCTTCTTCACCTGACAAATAATTCTTTTTAATATTCTTTAATTCCAACATAAAAAACTCCTTTTTATCTCAAAAACAATAAATCATCTAAAACTAATTTTATCAAATTTAATTAAGATTGCAATAAAAAATAAAAAATATCACTTGATTAAATCAATAATTTATTATAAAATATTACATGTAGTTGGGCTGTTAGCTCAGTTGGTAGAGCAACTGACTCTTAATCAGTGGGTCTAGGGTTCGAATCCCTAACAGCCCACCATATGAGTTTAAAAGGACTAAATTATAGTTCTTTTTTATTTTTTTAAATAGTATTTTCATAATTAAAATAAAAAAATCTATAA
>CADCRC010000117.1 GCA_902803795.1 uncultured Erysipelotrichaceae bacterium
ACTACATATAAAGTGGGTGGAATAGCAAAATATGTAATATATCCATATGATGTAGATAGATTAATAGATTTAATGCATTATTTAAAAAATAATAATATAAAGCACAAAGTAATAGGTAATGGTTCAAATCTAATATTTAGTGACAATTTATATGATGGTGTATTAATAAAACTATCTAACTTTGATAAAGTAAAATTCTACTACAATAAAATAGATGTAGAAGCAGGTTTTTCATTACCTAAATTATGTCAAATGGCAGCAAAAAAATCGCTAACAGGTTTGGAATTTGCAAGTGGAATACCTGGAACAATAGGTGGAGCAATCTACATGAATGCAGGTGCATATAAATCAGATATGGGATACATTGTAGTAGATGTTAGAGTACTAACTCCAGACTATAGAATAATAACTCTTGTAAATAAAGAATTAGATTATCATTATAGATCATCTTTCTTTCAAACACATAAAGGCTATATTATATTAGATGCTACAATAAGACTAAAAAAAGGAAAAAGAGAATTAATAGAAGAAGTAATGGAAGATAGACGCAGAAGAAGAATAGAAACTCAGCCACTAGAATATCCTTGTGCAGGTTCAGTATTTAGAAATCCAGAAAACAATTTTGCTGGAAAACTAATTGAAGACTTAAATTTAAAAGGATATACAATAGGTGGAGCAAAAATATCAGAAAAGCATGCAAACTTCATAATCAATTATAATAATGCTACAGGAGAAGATGTAAAAAAATTAATTGAATTAATTCAAAATAAAGTAGAAAAAAAATATAATATAAAACTACATTTAGAACAAGAACTTGTAAATTGGGAGAAATAAAATGGCAATGATAAAACGTAAAAAATTAAAGTTAAAAGTTTTGCCAACAATAATACTAATCTCAATTATTTTAATAGTAGGAATACTAATATATTCATTATTTTACATACCAATAAAAAATATAATAATAAAAGGAAATAATTACTTAAACGATGATTATATATTAGAAATAACAAATCTTAAGAATTATCCTTCTATTATGAAATATTCAAATAAAACACTTGAAAAAAAGCTAAAAAAATCAATATATATTAAAGAAGCAAAAATAAAAAAGGATTTTTATCATATAGTAAAAATACAAATAAAAGAAAATAAACCATTATTTATATATAGAACTAATAATTCAATAGTATTTGAAGATAATAGACAAGAATCTAAAGATAAGATAACAACATATTTTTCACTTCCAACTCTAATAAATGAAACACCAAATGATAAATTAAATATATTAACTAGTTGTATGAAAAAAACTAAAAAAACAATATTAAATAACATATCTGAGATTAAATATGAACCAGTTAAATTAGATGAAGATAGATTTTTATTATTGATGAATGATAAAAATGAAATATATATTACTCTAACAAAATGTAATAAATTAAACTATTATAATGAAATACTAAAACAATTAGAAAATAAACATGGTATATTATATTTAGATAGTGGAAACTACTTTGAAATAAAAGAATAAATGGGAGGGAGTATGATGAAAAAAACTTATATTTTTGGTCATAAAAAGCCAGATACAGATGCGGTAATGTCCGCAATAGCTCTATCTTACTTAAAAAATGTACAAGGAGAAAATACAGAACCTAGAATATTAAGTGATACAAACAAAGAAACTAAATTTGCTTTAGAATATTTTAATATTAAAACACCTCTATATTTAAATGATGTTAAACTTCAAATAAAAGATGTTAACTATCATAAAGATGTAATGATAAATGAAAATGATTCAATATATAGTGGATATGAATATATGGCAAAACAAGAATTAACAGGATTACCAGTTATAAATAATGATAAACAAGTAACAGGATTACTTACAGTTAAAGATTTAGCATATAATATAATTAATGATGATATAGAAAAACTAAATACATCATATAAAAATATTTTATATGTTCTAAAAGCAGAAGAATTATTAAAATATGATGAAGAAATAACAGGAAATATAATAGTCGCAAGTTATAGATCAACAACATTTATGTCATATATTAAATTAGATGAAACATCAATTCTAATAGTAGGAGATAGACATTCTATTATAGAATATGCAATACAATCAAAAATAAAATTAATTATTCTAACAGGTAATGCATTTATAAAAGATGAACATATAAAGCTAGCTAAAGATAATAAAGTAAATATAATAAGAACACCATATAGTTCATATCATGTAGCAAAACTAATTAATACAACAAATTATATAAAAGATTTAGTAGGATGTGAGAATCCAACATGTTTTGTTAATACAGATTATGTAGATGATTTTATAGATATTAATAATAGACTTAAACATACAAATTATCCAATAGTAAATAAAGATAATAAATGTTTAGGTATGCTTAAAATAACTGATTTATCTGATAAGAATCCAAAAAATGTAATACTTGTAGATCACAATGAATTACTTCAATCAGCAGATGGACTACAAGAAGCAAATATACTTGAAATAATAGATCATCATAATGTTGGAAGTATTACAACAAATACACCAATTAATTTTAGAAATATGTCAGTAGGATCAACTTCTACAATTATATATTTATTATATAAAGAACAAAAAATAGAAATACCAAAACAAATTGCAGGTGCATTAATTTCAGGTATATTATCAGATACTCTAATTCTAAATAGTCCAACTACAACAAAAATTGATATAGAAGCAACAAAAAACTTGTCAAAAATATTAGAAATAGATTATAATAAATATGGTATGGAATTGTTAAAAGCAGGAACATCACTTGATAATATGGATTATACAGATGTCTTATACAATGATTTTAAAATATATAACATTAATAATAAAACATTTGCATTATCACAGTTTTTAACATTAAATTTTAATGATATTAAAAAAGACATATCAGAATATATTGAAACATTAAATGAGATTGCACAAGCAAATCACTATGAACTTGTAGCATTATATGTTACAGATATAATTAAAAAAGGTAGTTATATAATTTATAATGAAAAAGCCAAAAACTACATTGATATAGCATATCAAAGAGAAATAAAACAAGGTGAATTCATAGAAAATTGTATATCAAGAAAAAAACACATAGTTCCATTAATAATGGATATATTTGAGTAGAAAAGAGGTATCAATGTTTTTAAAATATTTAATAGTTTTCTTTGTATCTATGATTCCAATTATTGAACTAAGAGGAGCTATTCCAATAGCTGTAGGAATGAAACTTCCAACTATACCATCATTCATTATTGCTATAATAGGAAATATGGTTCCAGTACCATTTATATTTTTGTTTGCAAGAAGAATACTAGAATGGGGTAAAGACAAAAAAATAATAGGAGGAATATGCAACTTTTTTCTAAAAAAAGGAACTAAAGCTGGAGATAAATTAGAAAAAAATATGGGAAAAGGATTGTTTATAGCACTAATGTTATTTGTAGGAATACCATTACCTGGAACAGGTGCTTGGACAGGAACACTAGCAGCAAGTTTATTAGATTTTGATTTTAAAAAAACAACAATTTCTGTTTTAGCAGGAGTGTTATTAGCAGGAATAATAATGATGAGCCTATCTATACTAGGTATTAATATATTTTCTTAAGGAGGAAAAAAATGAGTATATTAGAAATAATTATTTTAGGAATTGTACAAGGAATTGCGGAGTTCTTACCAATTTCATCATCCGCACATTTAATAATATTTAGAAATGTTTTTGGAATAGGTGCAGGTATGCCACAAGATATGGAACTTGCATTTGATATAGCACTTCACTTTGGAACATTGCTTTCAATAATAGTATTTTTCTTAGAAGATTTCTTAAAAGTAGTAGGGGATGGATTGACAAAAGGAACAAAAACAAAAGAAGGAAGATTATTTTGGAATTTGATTATTGCAACTATACCAGCTGCAATATTTGGAGTATTATTTGAAGATATAATAGAAGATTTTGTAAGAGACAAATATATATTAATCGCAATTGCTTTAGCATTCATGGGTATTATAATATATATATGTGATATGAAAGGTAAACAAAAAAAAGATGTATATAAAGTAGATAAAAAAGATTCACTTAAAATAGGACTTGCACAAGTATTTGCTTTAATACCAGGATTTTCTAGAAGTGGAACAACAATTTCTGCCGCAAGATTACTTGGCGTTAAAAGAGAAGATGCTGCTAAATTTTCATTTTTCATGAGCGTACCAGTTGTTGCTGGTGCAGTAGTACTAAAACTAATTCATAAGGAGACATGGACAATAATAATGGCTAATGCAACTACATTTATAATAGGAATATTAATATCATACATAATAGGATTATTAGTAATTAAATTCTTATTAAAATATTTAGATAATCATAATTTCAAAATATTTATGATATATAGAGTAGTAATAGCAATCATAGTAATTATTTTTGTACTAGTAAAATAATATGAAATATATATTATTATATTTTTTATTGTTCTTTATATATTCTGTAGTAGGTTATATAACAGAAATAACATTTATTGCTATAACAAAAAATAAATTCACACTATCAAGAGGTTTTTTAGTTGGACCATATCTTCCAATATATGGAACAGGAGCACTAATAATAACACTACTATTAACTAAATATAAAAATGATTATATAGTATTATTTTTTATGTCATGTATAATATGTGGAATAATTGAATATATGACATCATATATAATGGAAAAACTATTTAAATTAAGATGGTGGGATTATACTGATGAACCATTTAATATAAATGGAAGAATATGTTTATCTAACATAATAGATTTTGGACTAGGAGGATTAATAATTGTAGAAATAACTAATCCAATACTATTTATTTTCTTAAAAAAAATACCAATATCAGTAATATATATAATTTCAATAATATGCATAATAATAATGATAACAGATTACATAATAAGTATTAGAACTATAATTAATTTAGAAATAAATATAACAAATTATACTACTAAAGATTCAACAAGTATTATAAAAGAAGAAGTAAGAAAATCTTTATCCAAATATAGCATATTAAATACAAGATTAATTAATGCATTTCCAAATATAAATTTATTAGATAAAAATAATAAAAACAAAATAAAAGAAATAAAAGAAATAATTAATAAATCAAAAATAGAATATGAAAAAATAAAAAAAGAAAGAAAATTAAAAAGAAAGAACAATAGGTGATTATATGGAGGATAATATATCAAGATTATCATTTATAAGAAAAGTAAATGATGAGGCATTTGAACAATTAAAACAAATGCATGAAGAAGGTAATTTAGAATTCGCAAAAACACTAGACATAGATATAGAAACATTATGGGATGATAGGACATATAACATAATAAAGAACTACGATATTTACTCAGTTAGAATAGCAAACGAAAAATATAAATTAACTCAAAAAGATTATGATAGATTAAAATTTGTATCTAAGATAATATTTGTAGATTATTATGATAAAAATATAGTAAAAGACAATAATCCAGGAATAATACCACAAAATAATATGTATAAAATGGGTATAGAAAAAGAAAGCCCAGAAAAAAATAGTAACTATTATTATACATTTCATATAACAAAAAAACTAAGAGATTTTGAAATAGAAAATATTATTAGAAAGCTAAATAGATTTAATGACAAAAATATATTAACAGAATTACAAATAGATATATATGAAATAAATTATGTATATAAGTTAATAAAAACATTAAAAGAAAAAGGTTTAAATGATAGTACTAAAATAAGCTTAATAGGATATGAAGAAGAAGATAAAATTAATATAGAAAAATATGATATAATATCTAACTATAACAATCCAACATATATACTTTCAACAGATTATTATCCAGAATTAGAAGCAATGAAAACAAGTTATTATATAGAATATATAGAATATTTTTTAGATACAGTACAAAAATATGAATTAAAAAAATATGTAAATTATTTAAAAGAGTTACATCTAAAACCAAATGAAATAATAGTAAAATTAGTTGAGTTATTAGAACAAATAGAAGATGAGAAAAAAAATATACCACAAGAGGTAGTAGATGAAGCAAAAAGATTAGAAAAAAAACTAAATGAGTTAACTGATAAAAAGACAAAATAAAAAAATAGGGGGATCTGGTTTATGAAAGATTTTAAAGATAAATTATCACGTGTTCCAGATAAACCTGGATCATACCAGATGAAAAACAAAGATGGTCTTGTTATATATGTTGGAAAAGCAAAAAATCTAAAAAAAAGATTAAAAAGCTATTTTACAGGAAGAGTAACAGGTAAAACAAAAGCATTAGTATCAAATATAGATGATTTTGATTATATAGTAACAGATAGTGAATTAGAAGCATTTATATTAGAAATAACTCTAATACATAAATATAATCCAAAATACAATATAATGCTTAAAGATGATAAATCATATCCATATATAGAACTATCTAATGATAAATATCCAACACTTAAAATAATAAGAAATCATAGAAGAAAAAAAGTAAATGGTAGATTATTTGGACCATATCCATCAAGTTATATGGCAAGACAAACAGTAGACATAATAAATAGAATGTACCCATTAAGAAAATGTAAAAACATGAAAAAAAATTTATGCCTATATTATCATTTAGGACAATGTTTAGGATATTGTGTTAAAGAAATAGACCAAGAAATAATAAATAATATAAAAAAAGAAATAACGAGCTCTTTAAATGGAGATACAAAAATAGTAGAAGATAAAATAAATATAGATTATGATAACGCAATAAAAACATTAAACTTTGAAAGAGCAAAAGAACTAAATGATATGAAATATGCTATAGAGACTACTATTAAAAAACAAAAAATAGATTTAAAAAACAAAGAAAATTGTGATATTATTAATTATTTTACAGATAATAACTATATATCAATAGAAATATTTTTTATAAGATCAGGATTATTATTTGGAAAAAGCAATAAAATATTTAGTTTTATAGATGATTCAAATGAACAAGTATTGGAATATATAATTAAATTTTATGAAAAAAACGAATTACCTAATAAATTATACTTATGTGATAGTATAGATAAAGAACTATTAAGCAATTATCTAAAAGTTGAAATATTAACACCACAAAAAGGTAATATGAAACAACTACTTGACTTATCATATGAGAATGCTAAAGACAGTTTATTGTCTCAAGAAAAGAAAATAAGTCATGATGAAGAAGAAAGACAAAAGGCATTAAATGAATTATCAAAATTACTAAATGTAGAAAATGTATCTAGAATGGAATCGTTTGATAACTCACATCTATTTGGTACATTTTATGTAGGTGGAATGGTTGTATTTGAAGATTTTCTTCCATTAAGACAAGAATATAGAAAATTCAAATTACAAAATGATATAAAAGATGACCTATCTGCAATGAAAGAAGTTTTATATAGAAGATATTTTAGAATGATAAAAGACAATCTTCAAAAACCAGACTTAATTGTAATGGATGGAGGAAAAACTCAAATAGAAGTTGCAAAAGAAATACTAGATAGTTTAGGACTTAATATAGAAATAATTGGACTAGTCAAAGATGATAAACATAAAACAAATCATATAATGAATAAAAACTATGAAATATTAAATGTACCAAAAGATAGTAGTCTATTTTTATTTTTAACAAGAATACAAGATGAAGTACATAGATATGCAATAGAATATCATAGAAATATAAAAGCACAAGGAGCATTAAAATCAACACTTGATTTTGCCCCAGGAATAGGTGAAAAAAAGAAAAAATTACTAATGAAACAATTTGGAAGTCTAAAAAAAATAAAAGAAGCAACTATTGAAGAACTAGCTCTAGTCGTAGGACAAAAGGAATCAGAAATACTATACAATTATTTAAAAGAAAACGAATAAAAAGCAGGTGAAATATGAAAAACAATTCAGGATTTACATTAGTTGAACTATTAGCTGTAATTATAATATTAGGTATATTAGCTAATACAGCAATCTTCATCTCAACTAGGCAACTTCAAAAATCAAGACAAAGAGCTTATGACCAAATAGCAAATTCTGCATATGATGCCGCACAAAATTATGTAATAAGTTGCCAATTAGATACAAATGTATTATTAGACAAATATTCACTAAAACAAGATATTAGTCTAGAATTTTTAACATATGATGGAAAACTAGAAGAACCAATAGATCCTCTAACAACTAATTCCAATTGTACTGGGATAGTAAAAGTAAAAGTAGCAGAATTAGGATATACAAAAACTCAAGATGAAGAAGATATGGATGAATATAATGCACTTGATTCATACACATATAGAATATGTCTTAAATGTTCAAACTATAAAGGTGTATACACATTTCCAAGAGAAACAGAAGATTTATGGTGTAATGATAATTCATGTGTCGTAGATGAAGAGCATAAAACAAGAAATATAGCATATGATATATGTACAGAACAAGATTATAATTTTGGAGATTGGAAAACATTAAAAGAAATAAAACAAACACAACCAGAAGATAGAGAAGACTATACATGTAGAATAAATGATTATTCACAATTAGAAAAGGATAGAAAGGGTATATAAGGGAGCCTTTAAAATGATAGATAATAATACACCTAAAATACATATAATGGACGATAACCTTTCCAATAAAATAGCAGCAGGAGAAGTAGTTGAAAGTGTAGTAAATGTTGTAAAAGAATTAGTAGAAAATTCAATAGATGCACAAGCAACTCAAATTATAATAGAATTAAAAGAGTCAGGAATTGACTCTATTTGTGTTAATGATAATGGAAATGGAATGAATAAAGAAGATGCACTTCTATGCTTAAAAAGACATGCTACAAGTAAAATAAAAGACGTAAATGACCTATTTTACATACAAACATTAGGATTTAGAGGAGAAGCTCTACCATCTATATCAAGTGTATCTAAAATGATAATTAGAACAAGCAATGGAGTTGATTCAACAGAAGTAATTGTAGAAAATAATAAAATAACATCAAAATCATCAAGTTTTAATAAAGGAACAACAATAATAGTAAATGACTTGTTCTATAACACACCAGTAAGACTAAAATATCTAAAAAATCCATATATTGAATTATCTAAAATAGTAGATTATATAACAAGAATGTGTATGTCTTATACCAATGTAGCATTCAAATTAATAAATAATGATAAAAAACTAATAGAAACCTCAGGAAATAATGATCTATTAAAAGTAATATATAATTTGTATGGACCAGATATTACAAAAAAAATGATTGAAATAAAAAAAGAAAACGATGATTATTATATAAGTGGATATATATCATATCCAGAAATAGTAAGATCTACAAGTAACGCAATAAATATATTTGTAAATGGTAGAGTAATAAAAAACTATGAAATAAATAAAACAATATTAGAAGCATATCATACATATATACACAAAGGTAAATATCCAATAATAATATTAAATATAGATGTTGATCCAATACTAATAGATATTAATATACATCCAACTAAAATGGATATAAAATTTTCTAAATTTGATAATCTAAAAGAATTAATAAAAGAAGAAATAGAAGATAAGTTAGAAAATCTAACATTAATACCAAATTATTCTACAAGATACGAAGAAGATAATATTTTACTAAAAGAATCTATAGAAAATAAAAAAGCAAATGATAATATAATAAAAAAAGAAACAAAAAAAATCAAAGAAGAAAAACAGAAATTTGATTTTAATATAGAAGAACCAAAAATAAAATATGAAAATAAAAAAGAAGAACACAAAGAAGAAAATATAGATGAAATACAAAAACAAAATAGAATTAAAATGATGGAACCTAAAGGAATAATATTCTTAACATATATTATTGCAGAAAATGAAGATGGAATGTTTCTAATAGACCAACATGCTGCCGCTGAAAGATACAACTATGAGAGGTTTATGAAAGAAATGTCTAAAAAAGAAAAAGACACAATAGATTTACTTGTACCAATTAAAATAGATATGACAAAATCTGAATCAATAATTATAAAAAAACATTTAGATATATTAAAAAATATAGGAATAACAGTAGAGGAATTTGGAGATAATACATTTATGATAAGAGCAATACCAACTTGGTTAAAAGGCAATAAAGACATAGAAAACATAAAAACAATATTTGAAATAATATCTACAAAAGAAAAATTTGATATAGAAAAGTTTATAGAAAATACAGCAACCATAATGTCATGTAGACTATCTGTAAAAGCACATGATTATATTACATTAGATGAAGCAAGAATAATTATAAATAATTTAAGAACTTGTGAAAATCCATTTACATGTCCTCATGGAAGACCCACAATAATAAGTTATACTAAAGATGAAATAGATAAGATGTTTAAAAGGGATTATAAGGATTAAATATGAGAAAAATAATTGTAATACTTGGACCAACTGGAGTAGGTAAAACAAAAGCATCTGTTGAATTAGCTAAAAAACTAAATGCAATAATAATAAATGCCGACTCAGTTGCAATATACAAATATTTAAATATAGGTAGTGCAAAACCAACAAAAGAAGAACAGGAAGGAATAAAACATTATTTAATAGACTATAAAGAATTAAATGAAGATTATACTATATATGATTATCAAAAAGATGTAAGAGATATCATAGAAAAAGAAAAATCAAATATAATTATAGTAGGTGGAAGTGGACTATATGTAAAAGCTGCACTTTATGATTATATATTTAATAAAGAAACAAGTAAAAAAGATTATAATAATTATACAAATGAACAATTATATAATAAAATAAAACAATTTGATAACAATATAGAAATACATATAAATAATAGACAAAGACTAGAAAGATATTTATCAAAAATAGAAAACAATGAAGAATTTGTAACAGATAGTAAACTATTATATGATGCTAAATTCTTCTGTTTATATACAGATAGACAAATTTTATATGATAGAATAAATAATAGAGTAGATAATATGATAGAAAATGGATTGTTAAATGAAATAAATAATCTAAAAGATTATTATAAAACATCAAAAGTATTAAATACTGCAATAGGATATAAAGAATTCTATAATTACTACTATAATAATAAATCATTAGATGAAGTAATAGATGAAATAAAAAAGAATTCAAGACACTATGCAAAAAGACAATTAACTTTCTTTAAACATCAATTTAATTGTAAATGGATAAAAACGGATTTTAATAACTTTAATAATACAATAGACGAAATATATAAATTGATATAATTTGACATATATAATATATGTCTTTTTTTAAACAATAATAATATAAGAATAAAAGGTATAAAAAAAGCTAATTTGCTAGCTCACTATAAACACTCAAATTAAAATTATGTTGAGTTTTTTCAATATCCAATAATTTTTGTGTAGAAATTAGAAAATAATCATATTCTAAATAATCTTTTCCATTATTCGCAACAGGATCATCCCAAGTTAAATCTAAATTATACCAAATATCACCTAATTTAACAGCATTCCATACATGATCAGCACTAGATACTTTATAACTTTTTACACCAAGTCTTTCTAAAAATAATTCCATTGTATCAGAATAACCACCACATAAACTATATCCTTGTAATAATGGGCCATATGCAGTAGTTGATTTATATGGAAATTCTACATTATAATCGGATCCATTTTCTGTAGTATAATCAGCTCTATCTGAATCATATTTTGTATTATTAATTATATAATCATGGAATATTTTAATATTATCTATAGTAGATATATTTGGATTATATAATCTATTAAATATTTCATTTACTCTTTGTTCTACTTCAATTATATCCTGATTTGTATAATTTTTTTGAATAGAAATAGTAACTTTACCAACTGAATTATATTCAACTTCAACATGATAATAACTATTATAAGGATGAACGAAATTATTAATATTAGTTAAAGTATCCTGATCATCTGCAATTAAAGCAACTTCTTTAATACAATCTTTATAAGATTTAGGACAATAAAAAGTAAATTTATCATACCCTCTATTAACAACACTATAAATTACATTCAAAATATCTTGTCTATTGCGAGGAGATGCTACAGCAACATTTTGTACATAATTAAAATTATACTGTCTATAATAATTATCAGAAAAAACAAATTCTTCTGATTTTTTGGAACTAAAAATATCATAATAAACATCTCTAATAAAATCTTGATTAAAATATATTAAACAAAAAACAAAAACAAAAACAAAAACAAATAAAAAATCTTCTAACAAATCCTTCAATTTAATCAACCTCTTTAATAAATAAATTATATGATATTGAAAAATTAAAGTCAAATAAAAAACCAATAATTATTGGTTAGAAATTGTATTATTTAATTTAGTTAATCTTGATTTAATTCTTGCTGCTTTATTCTTATGAACAAGATTATGATTAACAGCCTTGTCAATTCTTTGCATTGCAATATTTAAGTTATTACTAGCTTCTTCTTTATTACCATCTTTAACAGACTTTTCAAATTTCTTTATTGCAGTCTTCATAGATGAATTAGCTAAAATATTAACTTGTCTTTCTTTAGCATTTGTTTTTACTCTTTTTTTTGCACTTTTAATATTTGGCATACTATCACCTCTTTTTCTCGTACATATATAATAACAAAATTATTAAAAATATGCAATAAGTTTAATAAATTCTTGTTAAAAAAAATCAAAGTATGATAAAATTTAATAAGAAAAGATAAAAAAATAGAAGGTGATAATTATGAATGAGACAAATATATATGAAAATATTAAAAACCCATTAAATGAAGACAATATAATAGAATTAGTACTTGCCAATTTTAATAGAGATGACAAAGTATCTAACTATTCACTATTATGTAATATTAATACAAAAGAAGTATTAGATTTAAATAAACCACAAAAAGAATTTGAAAAAGAAAGAAATATATTTTTTACAAATTTATTTAATGCTTGGAAAAATAAATTATTAAGAATTACGGATAATAAAGAATTAATAAAATTGTTGAACAGTTTAGATTATAAAGATTACTATAATATTACATATTTTTTTAATAATGTCATATATGATTATCAAGGTAAATTTCCTCAATTATGTATAACACCATTTTTATACAACGGATTTTATAATATATATTCAAAGAATATTTCTAATATTAAAGCAAATAAGGATTTTGAAGATATAAAACATAGATTATATATAAACTTATCTAACAAAAATATATATAAATTTATGGATGAATTTACAAAAAGATGTATAAATAATAATCTTCCATTTTATTATAAATTTCAAGATAATTCTAGAAGAGCAGATAGTTTCGTTATATATAGTAATACAGAAAACTTATATAAATATAAACAAATAATTGATTCAATAGTTAGAGATTATCCTCAAATAAAAGAAACAAGCGGAAAACCTCCAATATTATCTGGTACAATAGATGGATGGATAGGATATGGATCTGAGCCTAAA
>CADCRC010000118.1 GCA_902803795.1 uncultured Erysipelotrichaceae bacterium
GATTATAACGTTCCTGTTAATATTAATGATATTATGCATTCTTTAACTCATAATACTTTAATTGATGCCAAAAAAAAGTATAAAATTGAAGTAAATAGTAATATTAATTCTTTAAAAGATAGTGTTTTTAATTTAAATAATGGCTATTTGGCTAGTTCTTTGCTTGATGGTAATGTATGCTGTGCTTCTGATAAGTATATTGTTTTATCTTTTAATAATAAATCTGATGTTGATAGAAATATTTTAAATTTAAATAAACTTAATAATTATTATAATGATAAATTTAATACTAATTTTGAATTTGTTATTATTGATAGCGAATATTGGAATTATGTTTCTAATGAATATATTAAATATTTTAAAAATAATCAATTTAATGTTATAGATGTTCCGAAACCTATATTTGAAAATAATAATAATAATGATATAATAAGTAATAAAGCAATCTCTATTTTTGGAGATATTGTTGAATTAAAATAGGAGGTATAATTATGAATATGCAAGCTATGTTAAAACAAGCTCAGAGTTTACAAAAAAATATGATGAATGATAAAGAAAAGATCGATAAAATGGAATTTGAGGGTTCTAGTTCTTTGGTAAAAGTTGTTGTTACTGGAGATAAACATATTAAATCTGTTTCTATTGATAAGTCTGATTTTTCTTCTGATGATTTGGATATGCTTGAAGATATGTTTTTAGTTGCAACTAATAATGCTTTATCTAAGGTTGATGAAGAAACTGAAAAAGTTTTTGGTAAGTATGGTAAAGTTCCTGGATTATTTTAGTTAGGTTTTATATGTATCCATCTACTATTAATGATTTAATTGAGTCTTTTAAGTTTTTACCTGGTATTGGTAGTAAAACTGCTCAGAGACTTGCTTTTTCTATACTTGATTTAGATAAAGATCAAGTTGATTTTTTTGTTTCTAGTTTGAATAATTCTATTAATAATATTCATAGATGTCCTGTATGTAATAATATAACTGATTTGGATTTATGTTCTATTTGTAGTAATAAATTACGTAATTCTAATTTACTTTGTGTTGTTGATGATCCTAAGACTGTTTTTCTTTTTGAAAAAATTGGAAAATTTGATGGATATTATCATGTTTTGAATGGTTTGATTGATCCAATTAATGGAATTACTGTTGATGATATTGGTTTAAATCAACTTGTTAATAGAATTAATGATTCTAATTTTAAAGAAATTGTTTTTGCATTTAGACCTTGTATTGAAGGTGAAACTACATCTTTATATATAAAAAAAATATTAGAAAATCGTAATATTATTTTTTCAAAACTTGCAAATGGTGTTCCTATTGGTGCTGATATGGAATATGTAGATAATTTAACTTTAGAGACTGCTATTTTGAATAGAAAATTTATATAGTTTGTTTTTATTAGAAAGGAAATATCAATTATTATAATTGAATAAGTATTGTTTATGAATGATTTATCTTTTTCTAAAAATAATTTTTTACAATTTATTATTTCTTCTTTAAAAAATGATACTTTAAATCATGCTTTTATTTTAGAAATTTCTAATTATGATTTTGATTTTAAGTTTATTTTGAATATAATTAAAATAATTCATTGTTCTAATAATTGTTCTTATTATGATTTAAATTGTTCAAAATGTAGTACTTGTGGTTTGATAGATAATTTTAATTATTCGGATTTATATATTATTAATCCTTTTAAAGATGAAGATGATAATATTATTTCTGATTATAGTTCTAAATCTTGTGATATATATAAAGAAGATATTTTAGATGCGATGTCTGAACTTTCTAATAAATCTTTATATGGAAAGAAGAGAATTCTTTTGATTTGTCATTCAGAATTGTTGAATTTGTATAGTTCTAATACATTATTAAAATTTTTAGAAGAGCCACCTGAAGATATTATTATTATTTTTTTAACTTATAATAGATTTTGTTTATTGGATACTTTGTTATCAAGATGTCTTGCTTTTAATATTTGTGATTATAATAATAATTATGAATTTGATGAGTTAACATTTAAATTTGTTGATTTTATTATTTCTGGTAGTTTATTTGAAAATTATGATTTTATTTTAAAAAATATATTTATTGATAAATATGTTTGCATAGAAAAATTAAGAGAAGTTGTTTTATTTTTTATTTATTATATTAATGGATATATAAATAGTGAATTATATATATATAATAAATTACTTAATGTAAAAAAAGAAAAGCTAGTTGATTATATTGATTTAATTGGAAATGAATCTTCAAAATTGAGTTTTAATATCAATTATAAATTGTTTTTAGATAGTTTGTTTGCTAAAATA
>CADCRC010000119.1 GCA_902803795.1 uncultured Erysipelotrichaceae bacterium
ACTTTTCCATATTCTTCTAAATCAGTTTTCATGATTATCACCCACCAAGTTTATTATACATTTTAATATTCTACTACTTGAATCATTTACAGCAAGTTTTCTTAATGCTTCTTTCATAGAATTATATTTTTTTTCATCAAATAATATTTCATCAATTTTGTTTAATAATATATCTGAATTAAAATCTTTTTCTTCTATTATATAACATGCGCCTTTTTCTTCAAGTTCTTTAGCATTCTTATATTGATGATTTCCTGTTACATATGGAGATGGTACCATTATTGTTGGAAGAGCAATTGCACAAACTTCAGCTAGGGTTGATGCACCTGCACGACTTACTAGTAAATCTGTATCTTTTAATAGATTAATTAGATTATCCATAAATGGTAATACTCTTACATTTTTTGGTAATTTTACTTCTTTATAATCATCAAAATAATTTTGTCCAGTTATTACTAAAACTTGATAATTGCAGTTATCAAATTTTATTATTGCTTCTTTTAATTTTTGTGTCATTGTAGTTGATCCTAGTGATCCCATAACAATAACAACTAGTTTTTTTTCTTTATCAAATCCTAGTTCTTCTTTATTTAATTTTTCAGCATTTATTATTTCTTCACTTCTTGGATTTCCTGTATATATGACATTTTTTCTATTAAAATATTTTTTTGAATCAATTAATGATATACATATACAGTCTGCATATTTAGATAGAATTTTATTTGTTACTCCAGGAATAGAATTTTGTTCATGTATTAGAGTTTTTATTCCAAGCTTATGTGCAATTTCAATGACAGGAGCTGTAACATAACCTCCTGCACCTATTACTATATCTGGTTTAAATTCTTTTAGTGTCTTTTTAACTATTTGTTTTGATTTAAAATATCTTTTTAGTACATCAATATTTTTAAATATGTTTTTTCTATTTAATCCTATTATATCAAGGCCTATATATTTAATTTTAAGACTTGGTATTAATTTAGATTCCATTCTATTTGTAGTTCCAATATATAATAAATCTAAATCTTTGTAATGTTCTTTTAATTTATTAATAATAGAAATTGCGGGATATATATGACCACCTGTACCTCCTGCAGTAACAACTACTCTCATACTATCACTCCTTGATAAAATTATATCATATTTAATAATTTTTTTATTATTTTTATTGTTATTTAAATATGTGTAGACATTTAAATTAAAGAACATTTATTTAAATTTTATTCTCCACCTATTATTATTCTAATTAATATAATTATTAATGGTATTATACTTGATATCATTAAAGCTTTACCTATTTGTTTTAATTCTTCTTTTGTATGTTTTTCTTTATGATCTCTACATAATAATACTTTATTATCGTGACCTGTATAAATATATAAACCAATTATGAATATACATATTGAAAAAATTAAAAATAATATTATAAATCCTTCCATAACTCTTCCTTTAATATTATCTTATCATAATTAATAGTTATTTAAAATATTAATTGTTTATAAAGAGTAGAAAAAGTGTTAAAATATGGAAAAGGAGTTAGTATGAGTATTGGAATTATTGCGGAATTTAATCCATTTCATAATGGACATTTATATTTTATTAATAAAATTAGAGAAAAATATCCTAATGATATATTAATTTGTGTTATGCCTTCATCTTTTTCTCAAAGAGGAGATTCTCTAATTATTAATAAATTTAAAAGATCTGATATAGCTTTAAAATATGGTATTGATATTGTAGTAGAATTACCTTTTACTTTTGCAACTTCATCTTCTGATTTTTTTGCTTATGGTTCTATTACTTTATTAAATTATTTAAAAGTAGATAAGATTATATTTGGTAGTGAATCAAATAATTTAGAACAATTGGAAGAAATAGTTAATTGTCAATTGAATAATAATCTATTTGATAATTTGGTTAAATTGTATTGCAAACAAGGAAATAATTATCCTACTAGTTTAGCTTTAGCTATTAATGAAATTAAAGGCATTAAGATAGATACACCTAATGATTTACTTGGTATTAGTTATTTGAAAACTATTAAGAAATATAATTATAATATTAAAGTTGAAACTATTAAAAGAGATAATAATTATAATAGTGATAAATTAGAAAGTGATATATCGTCTGGTTTATCTATTAGAAATGCGATAAAAAATAATAAAGATATTTGTAATACTATTCCAAGTTATGTAGTAGATAAATTAGATAAATTACATTTTATAGATGATTATTATGATTTATTAAAATATAGAATTTTAACTACTGATTCATTAACTGATATATTTGAAGTTAATAAAGGTATTGAAAATAAAATAAGAGATAATATTAATAAGTGTAGTTGTTTTAATGAATTAATATTAAAATTAAAATCTAAAAATTTAACATATAATAAAATAAGTAGAATACTTGTTCATATATTATGTGACTATACTAATAATAGACATGATAGATTTAGTAATATTAATTATATTAGATTATTAAAGATTAATAATAGAGGTAGATTATATTTAAATAGTATTAAAAAAAGTATAGATATACCTATTATATCTAGATTAAATAGAAATATACCTGATGATTTAAAATATGAAATTGTTGTATCTAATATTTATGATATAGTAATTAAAGAAAATATGAATGATTTAGAATATAAAAATAAGATATATGAGGAGGATTTATGATTAAAACAAAAGAAACTGGACAATTAATTGTTATATCAGGTCCCTCTGGCGCTGGTAAAGATTCTATTGTAGAAAAATTATTAAAAATTCAAGATAATTTATGGCTTAGTGTATCAGCTACTTCTAGAAGTCCTAGAGGAAATGAAGTAAATGGAAAAGAATATTATTTTTTAACAAGAAAAGAATTTGAAGAAAAAATAAAAGATAATTATTTTATTGAATATGCAGAATATGCTGAAAATTATTATGGTACTCCTAAAGAATATATTAAAGAAAAATTAGATAAAGGTATTGATGTTATACTTGTTATTGAAATACAGGGAGCAAGTATTATTAAGAAAGTATTTGATAATGCAATATTTATATTTATTATGCCTCCTTCTATAAAAGAATTATTATATAGAATTAAAAAAAGAGGTAGTGATTCAGATGATAAAATAATTAAGAGATTTCATAAAACTTATAATGAAATAAATGAGGTTTCTAAATATAATTATGTTGTGGTAAATGATGATTTAGATGTTGCGACTAATAAGGTTAAAAGTATTATAAATGCTGAAAAATGTAGAGTTGATAGAATTGAAGATGTTTTTTTAGATACTAAAGAAGAAGAAATACATGAGTTATTAATTAATAAAGAATTTAATAATGATAAATTATCTAGTAAATTGGAGAAATTATGAAAAAAAATTTGTATAATTATATAAAAAGTTTAGATGATGTTAAAAATGAAGATATTGATAAAACAATTGAAGAATTATTAATAAATATTTCCTTTTTTCAACATGAAAGATTTGTTCATTTAATTGTAACAGTATTTGTAGGTATTATTACTATGATGGTTTTTTTGTTTTATTTTTTGATTGAAAATATATTACTTATTGTATTAGGATTCATACTACTTTGTTTATTTGTTCCTTATATATTTCATTATTATTATTTAGAAAATGGAGTACAGGAATTATATAGAATATATTGGAAACTAAAAGAAACTAAGAGTCTTATGTAACAAAAAAAACAGATATTTAAGTTATCTGTTATTTTTTTTGATTTCAATTTTTATATATCTATCATCATCTAAATTATTTGATGCTTGAGCTAGATTTCTAATAGATTTAATTATTCTTCCATTTCTTCCTATTACAATTGATGAATCTTCATCATTAATTGTAATCATAAATAGACGACTTTTTTTATCTTCTGTTTCTTTCTCTTCTACTTCTACATCTTCTGAATGATTTACTATTGACTTAATAATATATTCAATTAAATCTTGAATTTCCATAACTACTTACCTCTTTTTGAGTCAGAGAATTTTTTCATGATTCCAGCTCTTGTAAATAAGTTTTTTACAGTGTCAGTTGGAATTGCACCTTGATTTAACCATTTTAATGCAACTTCTTCATTAATGTTTATTTTAGAATCATCAACTGGTGCATATGTACCTATTAATTCTAGATATTTTCCATCCCTTGGACTTCTTGAGTCTGTAGCAACAATTCTATAAAAAGGACGGCCTTTAGCTCCCATTCTAGTTAATCTAATTTTTACCATTATTATCCCTCCATTTCATAAATATTATATTATATTAGAATATGTATGTCAACATTTTTTTTATGACACTATTTAACTAAAAAAAGTTTAGCTAAATGCTAAACATCATCATCATACAAACTAATATCATAAGCATAACACCTGCACCTGTAACTACAAGCATTATTGTTGTTTGACTTTCCATATGATCTAATCTTGCTTTATATTTTGTTTCTCTTGCTTTATTTTGAAGTGATGAAACTGTTCTTGAAAAAGTCATAAGTCTTTCTTGCTTTTTTTCTTGTGAACCTATTCCTAAACGATATAGTAGTCTCATCATTCTCATTGAGTCTCTAACTGGATATTGATTAGCAAAATCCATATAAGGATCTATACTAGAATCTCCAGCATTTATTTTATCAATCATTTGTCTTAATCCTGGTCTAAAGATTTCTGGTGCATCTTCTATTGATTTTCCTAGTGCAACTGGTACAGTGTAATGTTGAATTAAGATTTCTAATGATTTTAAATAATATGGTAATAAAATATCTATTTCTTTTAGATGGGCTTTATAATAACTTTTTAATTGTGAATAAGTACTTTTAAACATTACTATAGCAACTGCACCAGCAATTACTATATTAAGTAATATTTGTGAATTAAATAAACTTGTTCCTCCACTATTTCCACTAATTAAAAATACAAATACAACTAAGAAAGCTATTATTGCATACATTACTCTTTGATTATATAATTTGTCTGCATCAGCGTCTTCTCCATATTTAGCATATACTAAAAATGTATAGTCCTCTTCTCTGAATATTTGAAAATATCTTTCATTATCAGCTAAAAATTTATCTTTATCTATTGTTCCATTATATATAAATATAAATAGAATGATTGCTCCAACAACTATTACTTCCATATTATTCAGCACCTACATTCTCATTATAGAATTTTTCACCATTTAATAGGAAACCAGTATTAACTATTAATACCGCATGTAATATTAATTGTACATACCATCTACCTAATAATACTATATATGTTTCACGTCCTACTAAATATTGTACAAGCATTACCATTAAATATAACATTATACCAAATTGTAAGAAATTTCTATGGAAACTTGCTCTTTCAATTCTATCTCTATATACACTTTCTATTAGCATATCTATATCATTTTGCATATTATCAAGTGAATCTGCAGTATTTCTTGCTCCTTCTTTTGTTATTTGCAAAAATAATTGATGCATATTTTTAACTATATAGTATGGATATAAGTTTGTCATATAATTTAATGCTTCATCTATTGTACCATTTCTATATGATAATTCTATCATATGTTTAACGTCACCTTTTATTGGTTCTTCAAGTACTCCTGATTCTACAACACCTTCTAATGATTTAACAAATGATTGTGTTGTTGAAAATTCCATTATAACATTTGATGTATATACTTGTATTTGTTCAAATATAAATTCTGAATAAATTCTTTTACTTCTTAAATATGATAGATATGGTACTATCATTACTGCTATAACGAAATAAACTAGTGTTATTACTAAACTATAAAAATATAAATATGATACTATCGCAGCAAATCCACCTAATACAGCTACTTGAATAAAATATTGTCTAACTGTATATTCTTGTCCCATTTCTTTTACTTTTTCTCTTACTGTTTGAAAAGAATATGGAGCATATCTTGCATATGTTTCTTGAATTTGTGTTGTTACATATTTTCCGACATTTTGCCCTTGATAATTTCTATATAAGAATATACCAACAATTATAACTATGATTATAACTAATTCTTCTATATACATTCTTTATTCCCCTTTTCATGCAGGTAAACTGCCTAAGTTTGCATTGTTTATGATTGTTGGGTTTGTATTATTTACTTGTTGTTTCTGAGTAATATTTGTAATTACTGGTGTTTGTGTTGCTTGAGTTTGCTGTGTTGTCTGTGGTTGTTGAGTTTGAATTACTTTTTGTGTATTTACTTCCTTTATTTCTTTTGATTCCGTATTATTTTGTGTATTAGGAGTTATTGGTGGTTGAACTTGTTGTGGTTTACTTGTAACTTGTTGTGTGTTTGTTTGTTCTTGTTTTTCTTTGTTTATATCATCTGTTTCAACCATTGTTATATTTTCAAAGTCACTACCTTCTTTTATACTCATATCATCTGGTAAATGTGATAGTATATCATTTAAATCAATATTTTGATTTTCTAAATATTCTATTAGGTGTGGACTTGGTTTTCTCATTATTGGTTCTTTTCCATAGATTTTTTGATATATAGTTCTACTTTGTGGAACATTATTATCATCTACGTAGAATTCACATACTTCATCAAGTTCACGGTGAAATGAATTATATTTTTTACTAAAATATGCTTTTATATGAACTCCTATATGTACATATCTATAGATAGTCGCTAAAAACTGGTTAACATCTATATCTGTTTCCATTAGAGAATAAAGACGATATGGAATTGCACTTGCTTTATCTGCATGGATTGTAGATAGGATGTTATGTCCTGATGAAATTGAGTTTCTAACTGCACTTACTGCTTCTGCAGAACGAACTTCTGATAGTAGAATCCATTTAGGATTTTGACGCATACATGTAACTAAAACATCTGTATAGCTTGCTACATTATTAGTTTTCATAGATACAATATCTCTTTGTGGGAATATTTTATCTAGGTGAAGTTCTAATGTGTCTTCTATTGTAATTATTTTTTCTTCTGTTTTTGTATGACTTGCTAAATATTTAACAAATTCAGTTTTACCTGAACCAGTTTCTCCAGCAACAAGTATATTACAATGTCCTTCTACACATTTAATTAATAAATTATGTATATCTTCTGTAAAATAATCTTCATTTAATAATTTTTCTTTATTAAGTCTTATTTTTGCTGGTGTTTTACGTATAACTAAGGCTATTCCATTTGTTGCAATAGATTGATGTACAAAATTCATACGTAATTCTGCTGATTCAGCATCTAAAAAAGGTTTAGCATTATTAAAAGTAGTTCCCATAACATTAGCACATTGAAATGCAAGTTTTTCTACAAATTCTGTAGTTAATCCTTCAATTTCTACACGTAATGATCCTTTTGTCAAAGATCTTACCCAGACTTGTCCACCATTATCATATGATATATCTGTTATATCATCATTATCTAATAGTGCTCTAAATGGTCCAAAATCTAACTTATCAAATATACTTTCATTCATGCTAACACCTCAAATGCATTCTTTTTATTTATTCTTTTTTTATTGTTCGTTGTATGTCAATTGATTAATCCATTGTGTTATGGCTTCACTTGAATTTTTAATTTCTCCTGGATTTGTTTCTAAGCTTGCTGCTGTTGGAACTGGAATTATGTTTGTACTATAATTTTGTAAATATCTTGCTTTTGTTAATAAAACAAATTCTTCTTCTGGTAAAGCGAATATTAATTGTGTAGGTGTACCTACATTGTCTAAGTCTGCAAATACATCATGACCTGAACCATCAAGTACACGAATTACTTTAACATTTTCATATAGTTTACCAAATTGTATTATTTTTTCATCATCATTTGATGTTACTTGTCCTTCTTCTACTTTATGATTTATTTTAATCCATATATCTATATAATTTCCTGGATATATTGAGTTACCATATGATGATTCTACATCTATTGGTAAGTAAAATAATACGTATCCTTTTGGATAATCTAAGATTACACTTCCTGGAAGAGTGCTTTTTTCAACTACACTTCTTTCATAAAATAATGATCCTTTTGGAATTACTGTATCTGCATTTGAATAATGATCTATTACATCTGCTTGATTTCTTATTGTTCCATCAACTATCATTGCAGGTGGTACATCCATTGTTCCTATCATATCTTGAGTTATTTGTGTTCCTGCTGGAATTGTTTCAAGTGCATATGGTACTGATGTTGGACTTATTGCACTATTTACTCTTATTGTATAACCTATATATAGAATAAGAATTGCTGCTACAATACCCACAACCGTAACTGTATTTTTATTTGTTAATATTTTAGCTAAACCCGATTTATTATTCTTCATATTAGTCTCCTTTTTTTGTTATTTTTTCTTACATAATGGATCGTTTTCTTTAAATTGTTCTTGATTACAGTATGGCTTTCCAAATTCATCTTCTGGATCTGCAAGTCTTGAAGATACATAAGTATCTTTTGTATTTGATGCTTCGCCGATTGCAGAATATGTTGTTTCAATATCCATTTGTTCTCCATTAAATGAAAGTACTGTATTTGAGTTTACTTTTATTGATACTGCTGGTGGAACTTCTGATAATCCATAGAATCCAATAGTATAATTTCTATTATTTAATGATACATTGTCTGCAAATCTTAATAAAAATGATTCAACAAATTTTTCTTTGTCCATTCTGTATAATCCTGTTGCGGTATAATATGTAGCATCTATTGCATCCTCAATTGCTGCGTTTGCTACATCCTTAACTAAATAATAATCTACATCTGTACCTGACTGATAACTAGATATTACATTAATTAATACTAATGCCATTATTGATAAGAATATAATTCCAACTGATAACATTGCTTTATTCATAAATATCACCTCTACCTATCTTCTATTTTTAGAACAATAGCAATAAATTGTTCTATTTCTTGTCTTATTTATATTAAATCCTTCTTTGGATTTATAAAGTAATTTATGCCTATTAATTGTTTCATGATGATGATTCACCAAATTTTTCATTTCATAATCTTTTTAGATTATATTGCAATTTATTTTAATAATATGCACAATAAATGATAAATGGTGTAGGCCTTTTCTTTTTTTTCTTACATCTCAATTAGTTCACCATCCGTTCTACCTTTAACTTACTCTTGATGCTAATTCTTATATTAAGTATATAATATTATTTTTTTAATTGCAATAATTCTAACAAATATTTTAAAAAATAATATGTAAATCAGTCAATTATATATTGATTTATTGTTGTTTCTGTTGTTGTTATGTTTTGTCCAAGGAAAGAATATCCTATAGATATATATAAAACTGAAATTATTAAGATAATTAATATATTTTTCTTGTTATTTATATTTCTATCCATAATATCCTTCCTTTATTATATTAATAGTAGATTATATTTATAATTTAATCAATTGTTTTTTTATATTTTTTATTATCTAATAGAAAAGAAGCATTAAGCTTCTTTATCATCATCATATTTATTCATTGTTTTTTTTATTTTTTTGTATTTGCTTGTTTCTTTAACATTATAGTTTGTAAGATATTCTCCTTCTCTAATTTCTCTTGCTATAACATACATTTGTGATTTATCATATCCTCCAAACATTCTTGTACATGTTTCTAGAGTTAGTAAATTATCGTTTCCATTAACATCTATATCATATTTATATATACTATTATTTTTAGCAGTAGTTATTATTTTTTCTCTTGTTTTTTTATTATAGTTTGAATTATCAAATTGTGTTAAATCATTATGTCCTATATATACTGCAAAGATTTTATATATATGATTTTTTCCTTCTATTGTATATTGAATATATTTATTTTCTTTTGCAAATTCTATGTATGAATAACTCATTAGATCATCAAATCTTACAAAATATTCCTGATTTATTAATGGTTTACTTGATAAATTTAATATGTTATGTCCTTGTATGTTAGTTACATTATAGAATTTACCTTCTTTATTAATTTCCCATGCATAGTTTTCTTCTGATGATATAATACAAGAACCATTATCATGATTTATTACTTTAATATCTATATTTGTACCTTGTACTTTTAACCATCCTATTGTATTATAACATGTTTTATTATCTTCTTTTTTTTGTTCTTTTTCTATATCATTTATTCTATTTTCAACTTTAAATATTAATGGTTTTGCTTTTGAATCAAGATATATGATTGCTGCAAGGATTATTAAAATTATTAATGTTCCAATTAGATACACTATTTTGTTTTTCACTGTTTCACCTCTTAAGCTATAACATAAGGATTATTTAATGTACCATTTCCACTTACTATAGTTGTTGTATCTTTTAGATATATAACTAATCTTATTCCACCTTCATCGTATGTTGAAGATAATTCTTGACAATATGGTACGCTTACTGAACTCATAATACATACATTATATTTCTTTTTAGATGAATCTTTTAACCAATAATCACTTAGTTTATAATATGTTTCTCTAAATCTATATGCTGAATACATATCATATACACTTGGTATTGAATATTTTACTTTGTATTTATTTACTTCTTTTTCTTTTCCATATAATACTTTGTCTTCATATGTTTTTACATCTATTTCATGATTTACTATTAATTTTGAATCAACATAATTACTTGCTTCATTATTTATAACATATCCTATATTATCTTTCTTCTTAGGATTATATATAACATCATCTCCTGGCTGATATAATATAGCTAAGAAAGAATCATCTTGTGTTATTGTTTCATTTGATATTACTTTAATTGTTTTATCATCTGCTACTTCCATTATTCTCCATACTTGATTTGAATATTCTATATATTCTCCAGATAATCTTGTATTTAATTTATCATTTGCTTTACCAAATTCAAATTCTCCTAATAAATATGGATTATTTTTTGTACCATTACCACTTACTAATTTATTTTCATTATCTATAGCTATAACTGGTCTTACTCCTAAATTATCTGTTGTGTCATATGATTCAAATCCTTTACCTGGATTAGATGCTACATATTGTACATCTGTTGCATATGCTTTTTTATCTGATTTCTTATTAGCTAACCATGTTCTTGTCACTATTAAATAATTGTTACCATTATCATTTGCATTATTAACATCTTTTGCAGTTAAATAATGAACATTTTTCTCATTTGTATAATTAGAACATTTTTTATATGTTGAAATTGTATCATCTGTTAATTTATCATTACAATATTTAGTTTTTACTATTAAATCTTTTAGTGTTTTTGGTAAATGTTCATAATATACTTCATTTAACCAGTTTTCTATACCATCATAATTTACATTAGCAATATCATAGTCTGTAGTAAGATATGCTAGATCTCCATCTACTCCTAATATTCTGAATGTTTGTCCTGATATATATATATAATTGTTAGGATTATCTCCCTTAAAATATGATCCTTTTGCTTCTCTATTAACTGTATTGTTTATCTTTTGTACTACATTTATCTTTCTTTTTAAAACAGTTTTATTTCCTAATGCATCTGTTGCAGTATATGTTACATAATATGTTCCTACTTCATCTGTATTAACATCTTTAGAGTCTATTTCAACATCTTCTATTTTCATATTTCCATCTGTCGCATCACTAACTGATTTAACACCAAGTTCTTTATATTTTTCATATCTATCATGATCTATTTCAAGATTACCATTTAATTTTATAGTTGGTCCATTATGATCTACTGAAGATTTCATAAATCCACAATCTAGATATGTATAGTATTTATATTCATTATTACTTTTTGTAACTTTTACCCAACTTTTTGTAGCTGAACATGCTTTTCTTGTATATGGATTATAATAATCTCCTTTAACATATCCACTATTATATATTTCATTAAGTGTTATTGTTCTAACATTTTTTCCAGTAGGATAATATATTGTATATGTTTCTAGATATCTTTTTACTGCTTTTTCGAATTCTTTTTCATTATTATGGAATTGGCTTAGCGGTAATACAATACCAAATACTATTGCTAAAATGATTACTGCAGCTATTATAATATTCCTTATTTTATTGTATCTTTCTTTTTCTTCTTTAGTTAGTCTTTTTAATCCACTACTTGGGTTTACTAATTTATCTTTTTCATTAGAATCTTTTCTTACATAGTCTACTTTATCTTTTAGTGTTTTATCAGATAAAATGTTTGTTTTTCCAGAACTAGATACTCCTCCTAAATTTAAATCTTTGAATTCTTCTTTGAATTCTTCATTTGCTTCATTGATTTTGTTTTCTTTTTCTTCTTTTTTTTCTTCCATAAATACCTCACTCAACTATCTTATAAATATATCTATTATTTCTTACAGTGAATACTAAATTTACACTTTTTGATGTAGAAACTTCATCTGGTACAAGAATATACAAGTGTTTACCTAAATAATCTTGTTTTAGGAAGTTTTCTATTTCAATTTGCTTCTGTCTTTTTAGTATATCCTTATAACTTATTTTACCATATTTATTTGCAAAGTCAATCATATCTGGTGATTCAAATTCAAAACTTGAAAAATTTAATGATAATATTTTATATCCTTCTTTTGCTATATATTTATTACTTTTTATTTTACATCCACTACAATTTTTTGATGTATATTCTATTTCTTGTGAAAATTCATAATCATCAAAAGATAGGGTTTCTTCTTTATCAAAATTATATTTAATATCTAAATCTTCTTTTAAGGTTGCTGTAATTTCAGATTTTATTTTTCTAATATCTTCTAGTTTTATTTTTATTTTTCTTAAATGAGAAGCTCCTAGATTATTAAAATCTTGATAATATAATACATATTTTTTTAAATTTTCATTTTTATCAACTTTAAATATTAATATGAAATCTTTTGAATCGTTTTCTTTTAATTTTAAATTTGCTAAAGTTTTTCCAAAATCTTCAAATTCACTTTGATATGTCATCATTGTATTTACATAATTTTTATTTCCATTTAATATATGAAATTTATCTAGATTAACATTTCTATCATATTGAGTATTATTCTTCATAGTTATTTTTAATATAATAAATGCATGTTTATTATCTAATATATCTCCATTATAATCTCTATCTGTATAATAACTATTATTTATATTTATCGTATATCCATTAATATCAATATTTTCTTTTTCATTAAATGCTTTGTTATATACAAATAAATTTCTATATATATTGTATCCTAAAACTATTATCAATATTATTATTATTATTTTAAATGCTTTTTTATGTTCTCCATATACATATCCTAGATTCCTTTTTGTTCTTCTTAATACTCTTATAAGGGCATATTTATCAAAGTTTACATTTAATTCAATTTCTTTTTGTTCATCTCCTGATAGTTGCAATATCTCTGAATCACTATTAAATCTAAATTTACGTAAATCAACACCTGCTACTCTCATTAAAAAGAATAATATAGATGGTAATTGAAGTAGACTTGCAAAAGATAGAATATCTTTTAGTGTCATCATTACTGCTGTATCTACTATGTCATCATAATTATTAAAATATTGGTATGTTAATATATAAATAATAAATATTACTAGATATTGTATTGCTGGTAATAAATATAATTTCCATGGTTTATTTCTCTTTTTTAGTATTCTAATTAACATAAATGATACTACAAATATTAATATGCATGGTATTATTATTATTGGATTTATATAATTGGATATAGGATTATCATATTTATTATATGTATAGTTAACCATAAATTCATTTACGAATCTACTTATTCTTGCATTAAAAATGTATACAAAAATACATAGTAAAAATAAGATTAAGTGTACTAATCTAAAATGTTTAACAAGATATACATATGGGTTTTTAACTATCATATATTTATCACCAACACCTATTTTATTCCTTATCTTATTAAAGTATATAAAAAAAATTATAAACTTTCAATATGAAATTAAAGTTTTTATTTTTATAATTATGATTTATTTTTATATATTATTATATTCTATTTCTTTGTTTTCTTTATTATTGCTATTGTTACCTAATTTTACTTGACTTATATTTTCAAATTTTTTTGTTATTTTATCTGTTGTTATACTTAATGCTTCGGCATCTTTTTGAGTTGCATATATGCTTTTTGATAATTTGTCCCATCTTTCTCTATATCTTGAAAATTCTACTCCTAATTTATTTAATTCCTCATGTATTATAGATGAATATTTATCTCTTTCTATATTTTTTAATATCATTTGAACTACTGTTAGTGTAGATATTAGTGTTGTTGGACTTGTTATCCATACGTGTTTTTTATATGCATAATTTATTATATCTTGATGATATGCATTGACTTCTGCAAAAATTGCTTCTGCTGGTAAGAAAAGTATTGCAGAATCTGTTGTTTCTCCTTGTATTATGTATTTTGAACTTATGGCATCTATATGTTTTTTCATATCTAATTTAAATAATTTAGCAGCATTTTCTCTTTCAATATTACTTATTTTCTTGTCCATCATTATTTGATAGTGTTCTAGTGGAAATTTTGAATCAATTGCAATTGTACCTAATGGTTTTGGTGCATATAATATGCAATCTGCAATAGTCCCGTTACTCATTGGTGCTTGAAGTTTATAAATAGATGTTGTATTTTCTCCAAATACACTTACAAGTATTTGTTTTAAATTAATTTCTCCAAATATTCCTCTTGTTTTCTTATCTGTTAATATGCTTTGAAGAGATACAATATCATTTGATAATAATTCTATTTTCTTTTGGGCTTCATCTATTTTAGATAATCTTTCTAATACTGATGTAAATGTTTTATTAGTCTTTTCAAAGTTTTGATCTAATCTCTCATTAACTTTTTCATTTATCATAATTAATCTTTTTTCTGTTGTATCATTTAATTTATCAAACTTTATTGACATAGAATCATTCAATCCATCTTTAAAATCATCTAATTCTTTTATCATATTTATTTCTAGTTTAGATAGTCTTTCTGTTATATTTGCTTCATTAATATTTTTTAATAGACATAATATTTGAAGTATAACAACTATAATCAATAATATTATAATAACATATTCCATAATCATCACCTTATATAAATATAACATAAAAAATAAAAATATTGAATGTAAAAATCCAATATTTTAATTATTTACTACTCTTAATTTTCTCCTTTAAGTTCATAAGTATTACCATTTTATTTGTTATTATATTTAATATTTACTAAATATAGTCCACATGCTGGAGCACATTTACCAAATTTTGATCTATCTTTATCTTCTATTATTTTTTTTATATTATCAGGTTCCATCTTATTTTGTCCTATCCATATTAATATACCTATCATGTTTCTAATTTGATATCTAAGAAATCCATTACCAGTAAATGTTATTTCTAAGATATTATTATCTTCTTTTATATTAAAATAACTTATTGTTCTATTACAATTTTTATCTTTTGAATCGGTCGCAAAAGATCTAAAGTCATGTTCTCCTATTAGATATTTGCCTGCATTTCTCATTGCTTCTATATCTAATTTATAATTATATTGAAATATATAGTTTCGTTGCATTGGATTATATTCTGCTAGATTTATGTAATATTTGTAAGTTTTTTCTATTGCATCATATCTACTATGAAAATTTTCATTTACTTCTTCTACTTCTGTTACATATATATCATCTGGTAAGTATGAGTTTAATGCATGTTTTAATTTATGAGGTAATATATCTGTATCTAAATCAACATGTCCTACTTGTCCTAGTGCATGAACTCCTTTATCTGTTCTAGAACATGCGACAATATGAGTATTTTTATTATTGATTTTTGATAATACTTTATCTATTTCACTTTCTACACATCTTTTATTCTTTTGTGTTTGAAATCCATAAAAACTGCTACCATCATATTTAAATATTATTTTATATCTTTTCATTTTTTATTCCTATATATATCTTTTATTAAATCTCTTACATCTTTATAATAATCAATTTTTATATTTTTACTTTTTGCTTTATATACAAATTCACATAAACTACTATTTAAGAATCCATTTCTTTTTAAATAATCTACTCTCTTAAATATATCTATTGTTTTACCTCTAACAAGTATTTTATCATCTTTAATAAAAATACAATAATTACAATTTTCAAATATCCTATCACTATTATCACTTAATATTATTATTGCTTTATCAAATTTATCTACTAATCTATTAAATAATAGATTAACTTTTTTTATATTTGTTTTATCTAAATAATTAAATATATCATCTATTATTATAAGATTTGGATTATTTATAATAGATACTGATATTTTTATTAATACTTTCTCACTTGTAGATATTTCATTTATTGTTTTATTCATTATGTTTTTGTTTAGACCTGCTATTTTTAAAGAGTCTATTATTCTATTATCTATATTTTTAATATATAGTTCTCTGTCTTTAACATATTTATAGAATATATCTTTTATATATATAATATTATTAAATATATTATCATTTACTATACTAATTTTATTATATTCAATATTATCTATATCATCATAATTAATATTACAATTGCCATTAATACCTATAATATTACTATATATTTTTAATCTATATTTTTTAATATTTACTTCCATATATTATCTATTAGCTCCATATTATTATAATAAACATTATCTAAGATATTATAGTCTTTTAATTTAACTGATAAATCTACCATATATGGTAAATATAGTCCTATTTTATTTAATTCATTATCTTTTTCTAATATTTTTTTATCATATATGTTATTACATATTCCATTATTTATTATATATATATTATCTACATATAAACCTATATTTAAATCAATAGAACTTATTATTATACAGGTGTTATTTTTATATTTATTTATTATATTTAATATATTTTCTTTTTCTTGTTTATTAAATATATCTATATCATCTATTAATAATATCTTATATGTATCAGATAATGATAATAATAAATATAATATATATTTTTCTTTTATTGTTAATAAAGATATATTTTTATCTAATAGTTTGTTTAAATTTAATTCTTCTATTATTTTATTAAATATATTTTTATTTTCTATATATTTTGATTCTTTAGATATTGTGTCATATAAAAAGCTAATATTATTTAGATTTATTAATCTAATATCATGATTTAACTTAGTTATATTATATTCATTTATATTTTTATTGTTATATATAATATTATTAGAATCTACTTCTTTTACAATCATTTTTAATATAACAGATTTACCAGAATTATTTGGACCACATATTAAATATGTCTTATTTGAATTAAAAGACATATTTATATCATTAAATATATTTTTATATTTTAATTTTTTAATACTAAGCATATTATTTTCCTTCTTCTTGAGAGTTATTAGTTAATTTTAATCTTGCTTTATCACTTAGAAATCTTGTTAAAAATTTATATGCTTTCATTTTAGTACCAGGTATTATTAAGAATTTATTTTTAAACATTTGATCTATTGCATATTTAGCTACATATTCTGCACTCATTGGTTTAGTATTAAATTTAACTTTTGCAGTTTTATTAAAGTTTGTATTTACTGGGCCTGGACATAATACTGATATATGAACATTATTATTTTTTTGTTTTTGTTCATAATATATTGCTTCTGTTAGAGAATATACATATGATTTTGTAGCATAGTACTCTGCCATCATTGGTCCCGGTGCGAATGCTGCGGATGATGCGACATTAAGAATATATCCACCTTTTTTTTCAAATAGTTGCAAGAAAGACTTTGTTAGAAACATTAGTGCATAAATATTTGTTCCAATCATCTTAGTATCTATATCAATGTTCATATCACTAAAATATCCATATTCACCAAAACCTGCATTATTAATTAATATATCTATATTTTCATTTTTAGTTAATACATATATTTCTTTTAATTTTTTTATATCTGATATATCAGCTATAATAACAGATGTCTTTGTCTTAATTTCTTTTTGAAGTTTAGATAATTGTTCCTTATTTCTTCCTACTAGTATTAATTCTACATTTTTTGTAGATAAGTATTTAGCCATTTCATATCCTATACCTGATGATGCGCCAGTAATAAGTGCTTTCATAAAACCACCTCTATTTATATTATATCATTTATATTTGTTTTTTTATTATCAATTTTTAATTTAAATTAAATAAATTTATTTTGTTCATTATAATATGCTTTTTTATATAGATAAAAAATAGACACATCGTGCCTATTTATTATATTCTTCTAATTTGTCCATTAATTTATTAATTTTAACTTCTTGCCCAATTATATCTAGTGTTCCATATTCTTCAATAACTTGATCTTTTGTCATGTCAAATTCTTTTATTCTATCTTCTATTTCTTTATCACTTGCTTCAAGTTTTTCTATTTCAATTAACTTATCAATAATAAACTTTTTAATTATATCATTATGAACTTGTGGTTCCATTTCATTTTTTAACTCTTCAATTGTCTTTTTAGCAAGTTTTAAATAATTATTTAAATCTATTCCATATTGTCTTCTAAAATTTTCATCTGTTTTTTTCAAGTGCTCTGATAATCTGTAATCAATATATTTTTGTGGAACATCTACTTCTGTATTTTTAGCTATTTCATCTAAAATACTATTTTCAAAGTCTTCATCTAAATGATGTTGTTTATGTTCTTTTATTTCATTTTCAACATATTTTTCAAGAGTTTCTTTTGAGTTAACTCCTTCAATATTTAAATCTTCAAATAATTCTTCGTCTAATTCTCTTTTTTCTTTTTCTTTAATTGAATTTAGAGTTACTTTAAATTGTACTTCTTGTCCTGCCAAATCTTGTGCATGATAATCTTCTGGGAAAGTTACTGTGATAGTTTTAGTTTCTCCCTTTTTCATTCCTATTAATTGTTCTTCAAATCCTGGAATAAATTGTCCACTACCTATTTCTAATTGATGATTAGTAGCACTTCCTCCTTCAAATAATTTGCCATCTTTACTTCCTTCAAAGTCTATTATAGCAATATTACCATTTTCAAGTTCTCCTTCTTCTTTTACAACTAATTCTGTATATTTATCCAAAAGTTTATCAATGTTTTCTTTTATTTCATCTTTTGTTACTTTTGCTTTTTCTTTTTTAATTTTAAGATCTTTATATTTTTTAATATTTACTTCTGGTTCAGTTAAAACATTAAAGTTATATACTATTTCATTTTCATTAACATCTTTTATGCTATATTCTGCAGGCATAATTGGTTCTAATTTTGATTCTTTAAGCATTTTGAAAAATGCAGTATTAGCTAAAGAATCTGCGGCATCTAAATATAGTGATTCAATTCCATAATTTTTAATATATATTTCATATGGAGCATGTCCTTTTCTAAATCCTGGAATAGTAATTTTTTTATTTTTTTCTTTGAATGTTTTATCAAGTGCTTTCTTCCATTCTTCATTGTCTATTTTAACTTCAACATTATGTTCTGATGTCTTTTCTTTCTTTGTTTCTTTTTTTGTTTCCTTCTTTTCTTCTTTTTCTTCTTCAACTTTTTTTGCTTTTGCCATAATTTTCCTCCTATTTATTTGCGTTTTCTATAACTTTATCTATATGATATTCATATTCTATTAATGTATCATATATGAATTTTAATTCTGGTATTTTTCTTAATTGTAATTCTTTGCTTAATTCATGTCTTATATAAGGAGATGATTTATTTAATGATTTTATTACTATATTTCTATCATCTTTATTTAGACAAGTAAAGTATATTTTACAATATGATAAATCTCTAGATGTGTCTACGTCAGTTATTGTAATATATTTTAGATTTTTATTTTTTATTTTTTGATTTACAATTAAACTAATTGTTTTTTGTATATCTGAATTAATTCTTTTTATCTTATTGTTTTCCATCTTTCCTCTTTGCTAAATTTTTGTAAATGTCTACTTTATCTTCAAAGTTATTATTATATACAATGTCAGAAAATTCATCATATTCTAATTTATTTTCTATTGTATTATATATTCTAACTAATGAATCTTTTTTTAATATTGCAATATAATTATTATTTGGACTTACTGAAATCTTTGTTTTTTCATCTTTATTTGTTAGAAATGTTTCTTTTATAGAATTATTTTTTATATACTTTGTAACTACAATTATTTTATCATCTTCTTGAATTTCTTCTAATAAACAATTATTTATTATTTCTTTTGATATTATATTACGATTAAGTTCTTCTTCTATTGTATCTTTCATTTAACTTCTACCTCTTCGTATACCTCTATAATATCATTTTCTTTATAATCTTGACAATTCTCTAGTGTTAAACCACAGTCCATATCTTTTTTCACTTCTTTTACTTGGTCTTTTTCATGTTGAAGTGTTTTTATATTTCCTTTATATATTACGATTCCATCTCTTATAAGTCTTGCTTTAGCTCCTATTTTAACATTTCCTGATATAACATGACATCCAGCTATTAATCCAACTTTTGAAAATTTAAATATTTGTCTTATTTCAAGTTCTCCAATAACTTTTTCTTCTATTGTTGGCTCTCTCATTCCTTTTATAGATGCCTCTATATCTTCTATTAATTTATAAATAATATCATATGTATTTATTGTAATGCCTTTTTGCTTTGCGGCTGTGATTACATTTGAATTAGCTCTTACATTAAATCCTATGATAATTGAATTAGAAGTGGATGCTAAAATAACATCTGATTCATTAATTCCACCTACGGTTGCTCTAACAAAATTAACATGTATTCCATCTATATCTATTTTAGATAATGCTGTTTTAATTGCCTCAAGTGATCCCTTTAAGTCTGTTTTTAATATAATATTTACATCATTTTCACCATTTTTTAATTTTTCAAATAATGTATCAAGACTTACTCCCTTAAGATTTGAATTTAATTCTTTTGATCTTAGAAATCTTTGAGCTGCTATATTTCTTGCATCTTTTTCACTTTCAAATGCTAAGAACTTATCTCCTGCTTCTGGTACTTCAGTTATTCCTGTTACTTCTACTGGTATTGATGGTCCTGCCTGAGTTATATTTTGACCTTTATCATTTTTCATACTACGAATTTTACCATAGTAGTTTCCTACAACAATTGGATCTGATAATCTTAATGTACCATTTTGTATTAATAGAACTGTATTAATTCCTTGTTTATCTGTTTTTGATGATTCTATTACAACACCACTAGCATATCTATTTGGATTAGCTTTATAATCATTTATTTCTGCAACAAGTAAAATATTATCTAATAATTCTTCAATTCCAATATTTTGCTTTGCTGAAATTTTATTTACTATAACATCTCCACCATATTCTTCTGGTATCAATCCAGCCTCTGTTATTTGTGTTAATATTTTATCTGGATTTACACCTGGTTTATCTATTTTATTGATTGCAACTATTATTGGACATTTTGCTGCTTTTGCATGATCAATTACTTCTAATGTTTGTGGCATTACTCCATCATCGGCAGCTATAATTATAATTATTATATCAGTTATTTTAGCTCCTCTTTCTCTCATTTGTGTAAAAGCTGCATGTCCTGGAGTGTCAATAAATGTTATTAGTTTTTCTTTATATTTTACAGAATATGCACTTGTTGTTTGTGTTATTCCTCCTGCTTCATCTGATACTACATCTGTTTTTCTTATTGCATCAAGTAATGTAGTTTTTCCATGATCTACATGGCCCATTACAGTTACTACTGGAGGACGAGTAATTAGATCTTCTTCTTTTTCTTCTATTTCTAATTCTTCAAAGTTTGATATATCAGCATTTTCTTCTCTTGTTATTTTCTTTTCATATAATTCTACTAATAATTCTGCCGTATCAAAGTCTATATCTTGATTTAGAGTTGCCATAACTCCTAGTCCTATTAGTTTTTTAATTACATCAGCATTTGATGCATTTAATTCTTTAGCTATATCTCCTACTGTCATTCCATCATGATATATTATATTTTCAGAACTTACATTATTTGAAATTAACTTATCACGATGTTTATAAATATTCTTTTTTTCTTTTAAAAATTTATTTTCATTTTGTTTTTTAGACTTATTATTAAATTTTTCAAAATTAGTTTTATTTACTATATCTAAATTTTTAGATTTAGCTATATCGATTGCTTCTTCTTCCTCTTCTTCCTCTTCTTCTTCAATTTCTATATTATTGGCAATTTCATTATCTAGTAATGTTATTTCATCATCAGTTAATATATAATCATCATTATCATATATTATGTCTAATTTGTCGCATATTTTTTTTAAATTATCTATTTTTATATTCATATCATCTGCATATTCTTTCAAGTTCATAATATCACCTCTATTTCAATATATCTATTATTTCTTCATATACACTATCCTCTATTTTGGTTTCTAATTTTCTTTCTAAATTATGATTTTTTTTAGCAAGTTCTACTACACTTATATCTTTTTTTATATAAGCTCCTCTTCCGTTTTGCTTACCTGTTAAGTCAACAATCACATTTCCTTCTGGTGTTCTTACTATTCTAAGCAATTCTTTTTTTGGAAGTTTTTCATTTGTTACAACACATGTTCTTAATGGTATTTTTTTTACTTTCATATTATTCTGTCCTAAATACTATTCCCATTTCTGATGCTTCTTTGCTTGTTTTAACATCGATGTCATATCCTGTTAATTTACTAGCAAGTTTAACATTTTGTCCACCTTTTCCTATAGCTAATTTGTAATTGTCTCCATCTGCTATAGCAAGTGCTTGCTTTGTTTTAGAATCTGAATTTGTTACCATTACTATTAGTTCTTTTGCTGGAGAAAGGGCATTTTTAATATAATTTTCAGGTTCAGAATCATATCTTATTACATCTAATCTTTCTCCATTTAATTCAGACATAATATTTGCAATTCTTCTTCCTTTTTCACCTATGCAACAACCTACAGGATCTATATTAGGATTAGTTGATGATACTGCTATTTTTGTACGTGCACCTGCGACTCTATAAATTGATTCAATCATAACAGTTCCGTCAGATAATTCAGGTATTTCTTCTTCAAATAATCTTTTAACAAATCCAAAATGATTACGAGATAATAAGATTACTAAGTTTTTTTTCTTCTTTTTCTTGTCTTGTGGTTTATCATTTGATTCATTTGTTGGATTATTATTGTTCATTTCAACTTTTGTTACATATACTTTTATTTGAGAACCCATTTTAATTTTTTCACCTGGTATTATGTTTTTCTTTGGAAGTAATCCGTTAGTTCTACCTAAGTCAATATAATAATTATTCTTGTCTTCCATCATAACTGTTCCAACTAATAATTCATCTTGTTTATTTTCAAATTCTCTTAGTATACTTTCTCTTTCTGCTTCTTTTATTTTTTGAGTTACTACTTGCTTTGCAATACTTGTTGCGACTCTACCAAAATCATATGGTGTTATCTCCTTATCAATTGTATCTCCTATTTCATAATGCTTGTCTATTTTTCTTGCGTCACTCAACTTAATTTCAGTTTCACTATTGAAATATAAAAGTGCTTCTCTTCTTTTCTTTTCTGCATTAGATATTTTTTCTTCTGTTTCTTCTTGCTCTTCAGATTCATTTTCTTGGTCTTCTTCTGGTTTGGTATCCAAATTGTCATCTTCTGCATACATTTCAAATCTGTGATCTTCATATTCTTGACGAGTCATTTTGTCATCTGGTACTACTGTTAAGTATGAGTATACATGAATATTACCTGTTTCTCTATCAAAAATTACTTTTACATTATTTTTTGAATTAAAATTTTTCTTATATGCGCTTGTTAGAGCTAGTTCCATTGCATCATATACGATATTTGGATCTATGTCTTTTTCTTTTACAATATTATCTACTGCTAATTTAAATTCTTTAGCTTCCATTTCTAACCCTCCTCTTTAGAATGTACATCAACTACATCACAATTTTCTATAATTGATAAATCTTTATCAATTAATTTATTTATTATTGTTGATGCTTCTGTAATATTAATAAGATCTTTTTTTTCGCCTTCTAATTCAATATTAAAATTTCTTATTCCATCTTCTTCATCTATATAAACATTACTTATAGTTAGTCCTAAATGTTTAATAGAATCTCCAACTAAATTATCAATTTTCTCTTTCATATTTACCTCAAAATAAAGAGTAAAACTATAGTTTTACTCCTTTCATATATGTATTATAACATATTTTATATTATTTTCAATATTTTTTTATTATCCTAATCTAAATGCTGGAGATACTCCAAAATCATATATTGTTCTATCACTATTTGATCTTCCTGAAGTGTTTACATGATAGAAATAATCACAGTCATAGTCAATTGTTGATCTAGTCCACCATTCTTTAATTGTTCCATTATACATTTTTGTTACTATTGAATTAT